>CALFMX010000084.1 GCA_937902565.1 uncultured Spirochaetales bacterium | reverse complement strand
TGTGGCACCCCTCATCTTTTTTTTCTCCTATAGCATGGGTATATGTGAAAATTCGGTGTTACTTCGTTACCCCATCCGTTTGCGTGCGAAAAAGCTCTCTCCCGCCTCGAGGAATTCCGAACAATCATCCTCGACATCACCCACCTCGATGTTGGCGCACACCACTCGGTTGTTCACGCCGTTGATCTTTTTCTGACACTGGTGCGTGCCCTTTCTCGATCCGTCCTGGAACAACTTCAGATGACCCCGGTCCACAAAGCCCCTTACGCACTTGGCGTACGAATACCCGGCCTTTTCCATAGCCTCCCTGAGGATGTTGATGGTGATGTACACCCCATCCTTCTCCAGTTTTCCATACCGCGGGGTGGCATGGGTCTTGAAGCAGTTGCGGTTGGAAGCCACCCACCCCTGTACGAAGCTCCATGCCCGCTCGATACTGTCTTCCTTCTCCTGCTCCTTCACATTCACCAGCACCGCCACTCCCATATCGATCACTTCCTTGATGATCGTCTCAATCGGGAGTGTTGCTTCGCCATAGAGGCACTGGGCACCATACAGATCTGCAAGACACATGACGGCGACGCTGTCCAGGTGCACCCCGACGTTGCCCAGATCCTTGGCTTCGAAAGCCTCCTTGAGCCGGGCTCGCATATCATGGTAGTCAGATTCCAGTTTACCTTTCTGGGAGATCACGTGGTCGATCAAATGCCTGATGTAGGTCCTTCCGGCGAATCCATAATTGGCTTCACTCACTTGGTGCACCAGACGGCCGAACTCGGGATCGTCGATCGGGGCCCCGTAGAGCTCTATCGCCCGGCTGATCACCCCGTCCATGGAGTTCTCGCTGCTCAGCGGCTCTTCTCCGGTGGTCATGATGCTGCACCGCCAGGTTAATGTCTCCTGCAAGCCTCCGTTCTTCATGCCCCGGGTCTTGCCCTGACCGTTTCCCAATTGGTAGACAGCCATCGCAGGGGTAAGATTCCGTGCCATCTGCTGCAATTCATCGATTCCCAGCGGCAGGTGCTTGAGCATGCCCGCCCTCCGCTCCAGGCCGACAGCGGTACTGTTGAAGTTGCCGATCATCTTCATCGGGTCCCCCCAGAAGGAGAGTGCGAACTTCAAGGCGGCCGTCTTGCCGCTACGCGAGGAGAACCAGCTGTGCAGGATGAAGATCCTCAGCTTCAAGGGCTCAAGCAGCACCGAGGCCGCCGCAGCGTTCAGCATCGCCCGGGAGATGGGATTCTCCCTAAGCTTCAACGCTGTCTGTTTCCATAGCTCGTAGTCGCCTTGCTCGCCGATCGCCTTGACCAGGTCCTGATCGGCATCCTCGAAGACGATCTGCCCCTGGTAGTGGCAGGGATAGAATTCCTTGAAGCCGGAGAGCCACCCGATGCGCCCCAGGCTGCGCGATACCGGGATCAGCTCCTGGTTGGCAACCTCGAAGGCATTGAGGTACCGTACCATCCCCTCATGGTTGTCCGAGGTCACCGGCAGTCCGGTATCCGCGTACTTGACCAGCGAGTTCTTGTTCAGCAGCTCGGAGCGCTGTGCGACCAGGTGCTTGATGCGGCCACTACGCCAGAATGCGAGCTCCATGCGCTCGCAGCCGGTGTCGACATTCTCCATGATGCGCGTGATCACGACCGGACGGCTGCACAACTCGGTGCACTGCATCTCACCCTTGAATTCGTGGAATGACCGCACGCCCTCCTCCATATCCACACGGTAACCCGGAGGATCCATCATCCCCCCAAGGTCCAAGCCCTCAAGTTCGATCTCGCACGATTCAACGTTGAAATCTTCCTCGGCGTTCGCTTGGTATAGGATCGCCCTGGTCTGCTTGACCGCCCGCTCGATATCGCGCAGGCTAAATCCAGCTTTGTTCAGCCTCATCTTCAGATAGGCATACTCGGCGGGATACCGGTCCATCGCAATTGCCAGCAACTCCCTATTATCCTCATCCAGAAACATCGCCGGATCCAGCTTCTCATGGCCAAGCAGGCTCTGGATCCGATCCCAAGCGGTGGGAAGGGCGAATACGATGGGAGCCTTGACGCCACAACCGCCTTCGGGGCAGTCGGCACCGAGTGTGCGAAAATGCTCACACGTGCACGGCTTGCGGCTCTTTAGGGCATGGGCGATCTTGCGCTCGGTCTCCTCGAACGAATAGCCTCCATAGCCCTGGCTGAACTCGTGGCACGCCTGTACACCATCCGTTGCCAGGCAAAGGTTGTCCAGTGATGCTTTCCACAGCGGCTCGCTCTGTTTCTCTGGATGCTCCATCAGATCCCTGATAACCGCGCACCCCTCATAGATGCGAGAAGCCTCAAGAGCATCAGGGTACACCTTTTCACCCTTCTGGGGCACTGGCGAGGCCTGGGGGGCTTCTTTGGCATCAGCGAACACCAGGTAGGGCTTCAGCTCCTCCAAGGTGTACAGATGCCCGTCCATCTCCCTGATCTCACAGCGCACCGGGTGCTCGCTGTCCTTGAGGTTCATCGTGCCGGGAAAGCGCAGCATCCTGGCCAAATCGCTGCAATTGTCGATCTTCCAGCCACGCTCTGATGCCTTGGCACTCACATAGCGGAAAAACGCCTGCTGCAACTCGATCGCACGCCTGCGCGATGCCTCGTCGGTGATGCATATTGGTACGGCGAGGATGTAGATGAGATGCACCCCGTGACCACTGAAGATGAATGCCGTCGGCTTAGGCAGCACCTCGTTTGCGAAGGCCTTGATCTCCTCTTCACTCTCAGGCAGCTCGCGCTTGACGTGGGCGGCCAGACTGAGCAGGTCGATGTCGAAATGGAAGGCCAACATGGCCGTCACCTGCTCGTTCGATCCCCTGGCGGTGCTCTCCAATGGGAGATTCGTCGGTGCACAGCTGTAGAAGGTGTTATGCTGCTCTCCCAGCTTCAGAGCCTTCTCTACGAACGCATCCAGGTCCTTCCGTTTGAATCGTTTGCTGCGACAGCGCTTGCCGACGAGCCAGGAAAGGGTGATGTTGTCATCGGGCGACAGTGGACCGAAGAACAGCTCGCAATACTCACGAGGCTCCATAGGCATAGGCCTCCTTCACGAAGGTTCCCAAGCGGACCTCCTCATCGTTGACCTCGATGCCGTACTTGGTGCAAAAGCGCTGGTAGCGTTTCTTGATCGCAT
>CALFMX010000083.1 GCA_937902565.1 uncultured Spirochaetales bacterium | reverse complement strand
CCTCGCTGTGGGACCTGCAGGGCGATTCCATGCCCTTCATCGACACCACCTTCAATCCCAGCGCCTTCTGGCTGTCCGACAATATCTGGCAGTCCGCCAGCCAGAACTGGCGCTTCGGCATGAACACCGGCGTCGAGCACAATTCCAACGGCAAGGGCGGCGCGGATTCGCGGTCGGTCAACGACGGCTATATCGAACCGCGCTTCCACTACCGCTTCGACGGCGGCAGCACCCTCACCTTCGCCCCCAAGGTCAAGGCCTACTTCGCCGTCGCCAACCTCATCGCCGCTTCGATGGCCCAGACCATCGGGGCCCGTGGCAGCGTTGTCTCGTACTATACCTCTAGTGACGTCTCCCACTCACCGGATGCGAACTTCGTCGCCTACTCGACCATCCTCTGGAGGTGATATGACCGATACCGACAAACGTACCCTCCTTGCCCTCGCCCGAGAGGCACTGGAAGCATCCCTCTTTGGAGCGGCGAGCCCGCTCTACGATCAGCTCTCTGGTGTGACCGCCCATCCCTATGGAGAGCGACGGGGGTGCTTCGTCACACTGCGTACGGAGCAGGGGCGGCTGAGAGGCTGCATCGGCACCATCATCGGCAGGATGCCGTTGGTCAAGGCGGTGACACACTTGGCCCGCGAGGCCGCCTTCTCGGATCCTCGCTTCCCGCCGCTTGAGCCCTCCGAGTGGCCGGCCATCACGTTGGAGATCACCCTCCTCACCGAACCGGTTGCCATCAGTGACTACCGAGCGATCAGGGTGGGCATCGATGGGGTCATCCTCACCTATGAGGGCCACCGTTCCCTCTTCCTTCCCCAGGTGGCCACCGAGCAGGGGTGGGGCCTCACTGAGATGCTCGCCCACCTCTCCCTCAAGGCCGGCCTTGAACCCGATGCATACAGGGAACCAGCGTGCCGTTTCGAGGTCTTCCAAGGTGAGGCGTTCAGCGATGAAACGCACCTGTGATTTCTGCTACCGCCTCTGCTGCCTCTCCGATGGGCAGAAGGGGGTGTGCGGGGTGCGGCAGAACCAAGGGGGCAGACTCGTAAGCCTGGGGTGGGGGAACGTTGTGGCCCTTGCCTCCGACCCGGTCGAGAAGAAACCGCTCTACCACTTTCTCCCCGGCACCCACACCCTCTCCTTCGCCCTCTTCGGGTGCAACTTCAAGTGTTCGTTCTGCCAGAACTATACGATCAGCCAACAGGAGTACTACAGCCAGCGGGAGGGGAGGCCCCTCGAGCCCAGGGAGATAGTCGACCTGGCCCTCTTTCATGGCTCCCCTTCGATCAGCTTCACCTACAGCGAGCCCCTGGTGTGGCAGGACTACCTCTGTGAGGTCGCCCGCCTGGCCCGGGAGGCCGCCCTCAGGACCATCATGGTGACCAACGGCAGCTTCAGCGCCCCGGCACTCGAGCGCCTCCTCCCCCTCATCGACGCCTTCAATGTCGACCTCAAGGGGGATGAGTCGTTCTACCGGCGGGTGTGCAAGGCATCGCGGGAGCCGGTCCTTGCCGCCATCGAGGCGATAGTGGAGGCCAAGCGCCATCTGGAGGTCACCACGATGGTGACTGAGAGTGACCATACCCCCGCTGTGATGGAGGCGCTTTCAGAGGAGTTGAAGACGCGGGGCGTGGAGGTCTGGCACCTCTCGCGCTATGTCCCCCGCTACCGCTACCATGACCGGGCGACCAGTGAAGAGTTCCTTGCAGAGGCGGTCGAGCGGGCACGGGAGAGTGGCATCCCACATGTCTATGCAGGCAACTCCGCCCAGGATACCTCGACTTACTGCCCCCACTGTCATGCCCTCCTCATCAGGCGCGGCGCCCTGAGGCCCGTCTCCCGTGTGGCAGGCGGCTGTTGCCCGGAGTGTGGCCATCGCCTCTATGGCCATTTCCCAGCCTGATTTTTTTTGCTACACTCCTGAGGCAAGGAGCTGTCAATGACATCACCATATATCGAGCGATCGCGGATACTCAGGGAGCGGGGATACAACTGCGCCCAGGCGGTCGCCTGCACGTTTGCTGATCATCTGGAGTTGGACGAGACGACCCTCTTCCGTCTTATGGAGGGGTTTGGCGGCGGCATGGGGGGCCACCAGGCCACCTGCGGCGCCCTCAGTGGGGCCGTGGCCGTCATCAGCCTCCTCTCCAGCGGCGGATCGCCTGAGGCGGGGACGAAGGCTGGCACCTACTCCCTGGTCAGCCAGGCGGTGGAGCGCTTCGAGCGGGAGTGCAAGAGCCTGGTCTGTACCGAGATCCTCGGAGAGGGGAGCGGGGTGCCGCTCTGCAGCTGCGAGGCGTGTGTGGAGCATGGCGTGCTCATCGTCCAGGCCTTGATGGGCATCGGGACATGATCGACACGCCCTCCTACCCGGGACGGGGCATCCTCTGTGGCACCACCGGTGACAACATCCCCTTCGGTGCTTACCTCCTCACCGCCCGCAGCGTCTCGAGCCAGAACCGCCTCCTGGTCGTTGAGGATGGGATGATACAGACGACGGTCAGGGACCCTTCGCTGGTCATCGACCCACGCCTCCTCATCTATACGGCAATGCAACGCGTTGGTACAACCCTCATCATCGCCAACGGCGACCATGGGGAGTTGGCCAAGGCGGGCCTGGGCAATGGGGTGAGCCTCCCTGAGGCGCTCGCGCCATCATGCTATGAACCGGATGAGCCACACTACACCCCCCGTATCACCGCAGTGGCGGACAGGCACGGCTACATCCTCTCGATCCTGCGACGGGTTGATGGGGAATGCGAACGAGCCTATTGGGAGTATGGCTGGCAGACAGGTGGCCACGCCCACCTGATCCACACCTACCGCGGTGATGGCGAGGTGCTGCCCTCCTACAGCGGAGACCCCCGAGCCATCGCTGTGGGGTGCACTGCAGAGGAACTGCCTGCGTGGATCCACACCTCCCTCGATGAGCGGTACCGCCTCGCCTCAGCGGTGTGGCTCCTTGATGGATCGGGGCGAATCGCCATCACCAATGGCACTGACGGAGAAGCACAATGGACCAGATTGAACTGAAGTACGGCGTCAATCCAAACCAGGAGCGGGCAACCCTCTCGATCGAATCAGGCACGCTCCCCCTCTCGATCCTCAATGGGAGGGCGGGCTACATCAACATCCTCGACGCCCTCTTGGGCTGGCAGCTGGTCAGTGAGCTGAAGGCAGCCACCTCGATGGCGAGCGCCGCCTCCTTCAAGCATGCAAGCCCTGCCGGCAGTGCGGTGGGCCTTGCCCTCAGTGAGGCGGAGCGGGCGATGTACTTTGTCCCGAAGACGTATGATCTCAGCGAACAAGCCGCTGCCTTTGTCCGCGCTCGCGGAGCCGACCGACTCTCCTCCTTCGGCGACTTCATCGCCCTCAGCGACTGCTGTGACGAGAGCACGGCACGCCTGGTCTCCATGGAGGTCTCCGATGGTATCATCGCCCCCTCCTATGAGCCGGAGGCCCTGGCCCTGTTGCAACAGAAGCGCCGCGGCTCCTACCTGGTCATCCAGATCGACCCGCTTTTCGTCCCTCCCCCCACTGAGCAGCGCACCCTCTTTGGGATGACGCTGACGCAGAGCCGCAATACCGTCGTTCTGGACGAGCGGGTCCTCGCCCCTGTCGTCACCGAGCGTACCATGCTCCCCGATGAGGCGAAGCTCGACCTCCTGGTTGCCCTCAACACACTCAAGTACACCCAGTCCAACTCCGTCTGCTACGCTGCACGTGGGCAGGCCATCGGGGTGGGGGCGGGCCAGCAGTCGCGGATCCACTGTGTCCGCCTGGGGGCAGAGAAGGCGGACCTCTGGCACCTGAGGCAGAGTGAGCGCATCCTCTCCCTCCCCTTCAAGGAGGGGCTCAGCCGCAATGCCAAGGACAACGCCATCGATCAATATCTCAGGGGTGAGCATGTCGGATCCGATGGCAGCTTCACCACGGCGGTCGAGCCGCTGGGGGATGATGAACGCTGCTCGATCATTGCAGCGGTCGACGGGGTGAGCCTGGCAAGCGATGCCTTCTTCCCGTTCAGGGATAATATCGACCGTGCCCATCTGAGCGGCGTGCGCTACATCGTCCAGGCCGGGGGATCGGTACGCGACAGTGAGGTCATCGAGGCGTGCAACGAGTACAATATGGTGATGATCTGTAACGCAATTCGCCTCTTTATGCACTGATTGGTACCAGTTGAGTCACTTTTAACCCGTTTTAGGGCTCTTATGGCCCGGTTGTGTCAAATTGATACAGTCTGGATGGCTCTTTCTCCTCCACTGAGCCAAAGGGGGCTTTTGTGCCCTCGTGGTAGAGCGTGGTGGAGGCTCTGTTATACTGGTAGAAAATAAATAATTTATTATAGTATAATAATTTATGATAATATAGGAAGCAATGATAAAAAGTTGGCACGCCTTTTGCATATGTATAGGTGCAACACATTAAGAATGTACACATGGAGGTGTCACCAATGAAATACTACGTAACCTATAATCGAAACAATCCCGTATCGAACTTCGAATCCCTCTTCAATGACCTCTTTGCCGACTGGGGCTCTACCGCAGCAAAGGTTCCCCCCGTGGACATCTATGAGAAGGAGAAGGAGTACGTCATCGAGGCGGAGCTGGCCGGGTACAAGCAGGATGAGGTGTCGGTCAATGTCGACAAGCACGTCTTGCGCATCTCAAGCGAGAAGGAGACCCTCAAGGACGCCGATGACCGCAAGACGCTGGTTCGCGAGCGCCTGTTCAGAAAGTTCGAGCGCTCCTTCAGCCTCCCCGAGGATATCGATGAGGCCAAGATCGAAGGTGAGTTCAGCGATGGTGTCTTGACCCTCGTCCTTCCCAAGAAGAAGGAAGTGCTGCCCAAGACGATTGAAGTGAAGATCAAATAACAGAACGAAGACTACGTGCACCGATACCGGCTTGCTCCATTGAAGCAAGCCGGTATTGTATTGTCAGTCGAGGATGATCAGGGCGAGGAGGACCAGCGTCTCGTTGCCACTGTTGCGGATGGCGTGGCTTGCACCGCCCCCGGTGACCACCAGGTCCCCTGCGCCCACTTCCTTCTCCCCATCAGCTTCGGTGACGATCCCTGATCCTGAGAGGATCCAGTAGTATTCGGTCTCGTTGACGTGGTCGTGTTCGCCTATGGAGCACCCCGCTTCCAGCGTCAGGGTAGAGAAGAGGCGGGTATGGGCCATCGTCCCCTCGTCCATCAAATTGGTGACAGTGACGTGTCCCGTCCCGCCGCGCATTTCGTTTCGAACTGTGCGTTTCATCTCATCTTTGCGTATGATCATCACGATCCTCCCGCTCCTAGTGTGCCAGCGTTGGGAGAGTTGTACAAGATGGCCTTGACAGAGAAGATGCATCATCGAATACTAAGAC
>CALFMX010000082.1 GCA_937902565.1 uncultured Spirochaetales bacterium | reverse complement strand
ACGCTCAGATCCATCCAGTAGAACGCGTAGGGCGGCAAGGTCAGGAGATAGGGCAGTTCGCCGATGGCCGGGAACGGCGTGCCGCCCAGCATTTCGACGGGCACGCGGCCGGCGAATTCCTGCAGCGGCAGCTCGACCGGCTGCGCGGCGTTGGAGAGGTTCGCCACGCACAGGATGGTCGTGTCCTGCCATTGGCGCAGGTAGGCGAGGATCTTGCGGTTGCCGGCGACGATGAAGCGCAGCGTCACCCCGGTATCGAGGGCAAAGCCCGTGACGATGCCATACTGGTGGTCGATGTGTGCTCCAAGCGGACAGACCCGGTAGGGGGCATAGGAGGTGTGGATCTCACCCTCCTCTGCCCATGGATAGAGGCTGGCAAAGCGTTCTTGCAGGGTACTCATGAAGACAGTCTAGCGCAGGTTGGGTGTGTTGGGTATCACAATTTCCTACTCATCATCCGCTCGGTGGCTGGTGTTCATCTCATCGACCCAATCCTCCTCCTCATAGACCATCTTGCTGCGCCCCTCGACCTTTCGTGTCGGTCCTGCCTTGTAGAGGGGACAGGAGAGGGGGCCGTAGCAGAAGGTCTCGCTGCGGTACTTCATCCGGCTTCGAGGATTCCAGTTGTCGATGATGATCTCGACTGCCATCCGGGCGGCCCACATGCAGGAGATACACGACTTCTCGTAGGTGACAGCCGAAAGGCGGCGGTGGCCACGCGCTCGATAGACCTCCAGGGGCGGGCACACCGAGTGCCAGGGAGGTCCACTATGCCCTACCATTCCCTCAATCTTTCGATCAAGCTTTGAGACCTTGTAGTACTCCACCGGGTCGAGGTCGGGGTCAGGGACCGGAAGGCACAAACCCGAGATCACATCACCGACTCTCAATGACCACGTGAGCTGGGAAGCCTTCCCGATCCCGATGGCAAAGACCCGCTCCTCCGCTTCTATGACCCCAGAGAGGCGCACCACATAGCCAAGGTAGGCGTGTGTTGACTCATCAAAGGAGCGGGTGAGGCGGATGCGTGGTTGTACTGATGTTATGGTTCCACTGAAGCTGAGTTTGTCCATACGGCCTCCTCTATCAGGATATCACAACTTGGGTGCTATGAATCACTCGGCATCCTTGACATCTCTGGCGAGACAATCCCCACATCCTCTGCAGTGAGCATATTCAGTGAAAGCAAGTATTCCAGTTTCTCGAATGTAATGAGATCTCTCTCATAGGCAGAGAGAGAAAGATCTACCAGGTTATCGAGGCGAACTCGCTCACTGGCGAGCTCATGCTCGATGCCGTAGCGAATTCGCAGACGGGCCAACTCACCCTCATCCAATACATCCAACTCCTCATACGTGCGTTTTGTGATCAGATCGATTTCGAACAGGCGCCTCGTCATCGCTCGATACGGGACATAAAACATGCCAGAAAGAAATAACACCGCCTGGGCATCAATGCTGTTCTTGTCAATCCCATAGGTGTCCATCTCCCTACGCAGAGTATGCTCGTCGACAAGAAATTCGGCAGCAAACCTATCGGCACGCAACTCTGATAACAAAGTGGGTTCATCATACAGAACACCTCGGTCCAAACCCGTGGTTGTGACGATATCACACCTCAGGTCAAACCATATATGGTAGAGCTCGTGTGCAGCACCGAAGACCTGTTCACCAACAGGTCTTGAGGTGTTCAACACCACAAAGGGCTTGGAAAGAGCCTCTCCGTTGACGTGGACAAACGCCCATGGAGCTTCACGGCCAAGAGGATAGTACAACACCCGAGCCTGGTGCTCCAGGATTGTGAACACCTGCATCCCGACGATCTGTCCGGACTTTTGGCAGGCTCCAAGTTTCTCCCTCGCCTTCTCTGTGATGTCCCTCACATCATAAGATGAGAGCTGTAGGTGATCAGCCATCCAGGAGATCCTCCAATAGATGAATCTCACCTATGATGGTACGAAAAACTTCCAGCTTTTCTTTGTCTTCATCACTAACGGCTACTCCTCTGAACGCAAATACAGGAGGAGAGGGCTCAGGAGAAGGCGTGAAGCTCCTCAACAGCACATCTGCGCTGATCCCCAGGGCGTTGGCAATGCGGACGAGCTCGCTCACGTTCATCACTTTCTTGCCGTTTATAATCTTGTTCATCACCTGCTTGGAGATTCCCAGTGTATCGGCAAGCGCTTGTTGGGTGAGGCCTCGCTCCTTCAAGAGTGCATATATCGTCTGCCCAACCTGGTATGTTGTCTGTGTAACCATAGCTCTGCCTCCTATGTACATGATTGGCTCATTAATCAATGAATCCATGACAATGATACCATTATGGCATCATTATGTCCATGTCTTGTTGACTTCAAAACCAAGAATATCAACTGCAGGCATGGTACCCTCCACTATACCGTAGCGCTTTTTTTACCCACACAGAACCAATTGATCCAGGAGTTCCGCATCAGCTTGGGGGGTAGCTTGGGGGGTAGCTTGGGGGGTAGGCCCTACTGTTGCTGTTATTGTCGTTCCCGTGTAACACAGCTCAACAGAAACCAAGGAGCAATACACCGCTCTACGGGGCTGAGCTCCTCACTCTGTCTGCCTACTCCCCAAACTCCCTCTTCACACGCTCATAACTCTCCACACTCCCTATATCCCAACGCGTGCCTTCCATCAAATGGGCGTAGACCGGTCTCTTTGGGGCAAGATAGGCGATGAAGGAACCAGGGGCATCGGTGCTGCACCCCTCCGCTATGGCCTCCCTGATGAGCGGCAGGTCCTCCCGCTTATAGATGTAGAACGGGGGCACCGCCCACGAGCTTTTCGGCTCTCTCGGCTTCTCCTCCATCAGGAGGACCCGCCCATCACCATCGATCGTGATAACCCCGGTCCTCTGCAGACGCTCCAATGAGGGCTCCCGGTGGCGCATGATGGATGTCGCCCGCTTCTCACAGAAGAAGTCTACAAACCCTGCGAGTGAGAAATCCAACAGATTGTCAGCGGCCAGGACCATGAGATCCTCATCAAGACCCTCCTCCTCGATGGCAAAGAGGATATCCCTCACCGCCCCGAGGCGGTTCTCGTTCTCCGTCGACCCATCCGAGAGGAGGGTGATCTCCTTGTCATAATCGCTCCTCTCTGCCCACTCCTTGAAGTGCGGGAGGTAGCGGCTGTTGGAGACCACAACGTGGCGCTTGATGGCATCAATCCTATCAATATCCTCCATGAGGCGATCGAGTACCGTCTTGCCCCCCACCTCCAGCAGTGGCTTGGGAAAGTTCTCTGTCAGTGGATACATACGTGTTGCATAGCCTGCTGCAAGAATTACCGTGGTCATCCTACCCTCCTGTCTAACACCATCGCCAATAATGATGGGTCACGCTTGGCTCTCTTAGATACTACCATCTGAGAGGACGATTGGGGACATGTATAGACACGAATGCGCTCATGATGAGCGCCTCTTACAGGGCTATCTCTTCGAGAGTGCCCCGCACCCCATAGCCATCCACAGCAAGCAGGCGCTTCTGAACCTCCCGGGCGTACTCTATATCGGGGCAACGCACAGCAAATTCAGAGAAGAGGGAACAGGCGTCATCGGAGAAGAGGCACTCAAAATCAAAATCGAGTGTGTTGGTAGATTCAAACGCCCAGGAGTCGGCGCTGTAGAATGCCTCCATCAGCTCAAGGCCGAGCTTTGGATCCAGGTGCTCCGGATCCAAGAGGTCAAGGGAGCGCCTAAGGATATCGAAGATCTGATTTCCGCTGAGATAGTTACCTCGACTTTGGCCGGTGATCCTCTCGATGTTGCGACGAAAGAGTGCGACCCGCTCTTCTGATGAGGATATCAGGCCCTTGACCATCATGAGCGCAGATGGAGACTCCAGGGCCAAGGTCAAGAGTGCATCAACCAATACACCCTGTTCTCTCTTCATCAACTGTTCTTTGATACGATTGTACTCTGCTACCGTTTCCATGGCCTTTCTCCTGCCGCTCTTTCCATTGTTGGTCTTTGCTCTAGATGTTCTGTATCAGGCTCCTGGGGTTGAGCCCCATCTCCCGGGCGATACGGATATCCTCCCCATTGAGCCTACAGAGCTTCTTCGCCTTCTGCCAATCCTGCTCAGAGTATGCCACACCTGTCCCCTTCCATCCAATTGAGCGATGCTATCAAACAAGGGTGCGTGGGTACAAGATGGGTGAGGTCATAGTAACGCATTCCATTGAGCACCGTTGGACGCCTCTTCTCCTCATGCAATGATCTTCCCCTCCCAGAGTAACTGCAAGAAATACTTCCATGGCATGATCTCAATACCACTGCTCAACCTTCTCGGTCGCTCTTCAGTGCAGACGAGTATATAGCGTTGGCAGATTCCCTCCTCCTCAAGGGCTTTGAGCCCTTTGAGATCTCGAGAATCGATACGACTTGAAGCCTTCGTTTCAAGGGCAACGGTATCACCGAGGATGAAATCAACCTCAAAACCACTGGTGGATCTCCAGTAGCTCAGCGTCTCCCTGCTTTGGGAGTAATCAAGATAGGAGCGAAGCTCCATGAACAGGTACTGCTCAAAGAATGTCCCATACTCACTTTGGCCCTTCATGGGAGCAGGAGTATTCTGTAGGATTCGTGCAACACCAAGATCGAAGAAGTAGAACCTAGGCATACCATAGGTCTTTCGTATCTTCCCTTTGCGATACGCCGGCAGCTGGTACCCAATGAGCGTGTCTTCAAGGATTTGATACCAATCAGTTACCGTTTGCCGTGAGACGCCCACATCACTGGCAATATTGGTGAAGTTGAGCATTTCTGTGTTCGAAAGAGCAGCCACTTCAAGAAATCTTGAGAATTGGGGAAGTTTTCTTGTCACTCCCTCAGCCTTGATCTCTTCAGTCAGGTACAGCGTTACATAGTCATAGAGATCTTGCTCAGGATTCTCTGAGAGAAATGCCATAGGCAGCAACCCTGAGGTGAAGATCTTTTCCAGGCTGTATTCGGTATCCAGGATCTCCGGATACACGAAGGGGTGCATGGCCATGTACCCTGCCCGTCCACCCAAGAGATTCACCCCTCCACCTCTAAGCTTTCTGGCACTCGATCCGGTGAGGAGGAACCTGATATTCCTCTCTTCAATGAGAAGATGCACCTCTTCGAGCAGGTGCGGGACTTTCTGAATTTCATCAATCGCTACAATGCAATCATGAAGGTTGCGAGCCTCTATCTCCTCTCTCAGCAAAGCGGGGTCGGAGAGCGCTCTCATCTGCAACCTCCCATCAAGCAAGTTCCAATACAGTTTGACCGTATCGGAGAGCTCATTTCTGATGTACGAGGATTTTCCGGTCATGCGTGGTCCCAATAGGAATTGGGATTTCCTTGAAAGCTGCTCCTTCAATCGTACAACACGGTGGATATACTGCTTATTAATCATGATATTCGCTCCTACTATTTAACATATTTCATGATATTCGCTAGTATTGTTGGCGTCAATCCCTCCTTCTGGGAATCCGCAATGAACATAAAATAGTCAGATATTCCACAGTCACCACATCGCTACCGCATAGGTACAGGGTAGAATCCAAATTAATATTATTGACACAACATTATTATTATTGACACGACATTGAAGCTATGCTATACCGTACTCATGAAGGAGAGCAGAGCAATGGCAAAACGAACAGAAACACCGAAAAAAGAGATTGTCGAAACAGTGATAGAGGCCTATGAGCGAACACAGTCCATCAACAAGACCGCCCTCCAGACCGAGGTCTCGACGACGAAGGTGCGCAAGATCCTCATCACCGAGGGCCTCTGGGAGAGTGAACGATCGAGGGAGATCAGAGAGCTCTCTCAAAAAGGCAAGACGTCACAAGAGATCGCAGAGGAGCTCAAGATCAGCGCCGTGATGGTACAGAACTACCTCCCCTACGAGCGGGGCTTATATGATGAGGAGGCCAAGTCCGACACTGCCATCCGCAGCGAGAAGTATCGAGAGCGTAACCGCTCATATGCAAAAAAAAGCCAAGAGCGCGACCGTGATGGAGTCGACGCCTTGGCTCTAGAAAGAGAGACCACCGAACCTGCAAAAGAGAAGAGCCATTATGCAATGCAGCTCCACCTCGAGCTACGTCACTCCCGCCTTGATACCATGGATGAGAGTGAAGCCAAGATCCTTGCCACGTACGGAGGGGTCACGACATCCATCTCGAGGGATGTCATCGTCCCCTCCTCCTTGGCGCTCCATCAGCTCCACTTCCTCATCAACATGGCCTTTGGGTGGACCAACAGTCACCTGCACAAATTCGAATTGCCCGAACACCTCTATGAGTCTTTGACGGAGGGAAGGCTCTTGGACATCGCCCCGGTCTTCGGCTACTACCTCAAGTTTCCGAACAGGACCTTCAACGATGAGTTCTGGGATGATGACTATGATGAGTCCAAGAGCCCGAGGACCTGGATGAGGTCAAAGTATCGAAAGCAGTACGAGTACCGCGGGTTTAGTGACTACTGGATCGACAATCAGGCTGAGATTATGAACTGGGCACGCCGTATACCCATATTAGAAGTAGATCCGTTGTATTGGGGCGAGAAAGGTGAACCAAGGAGTGTCAAATTCGAAGATATATCGGTACAGGAGCTGCTGTCTGCCATCTCTTTCGATAGCGGCATACCGTATGTCTTGAAAGAGAGCCTTAGGCTCAGCGAAATTCTTTCATTGAATCCCGTGGAAATCGAGATAGCAAAGAATGCCGCCCTGCAGAGCAACAGTAGTGATGTGCTTCAATACTCCGCCTACCGAGACGTTGCGTACACGGAGATATCAAAAGAAGAGGGTGCTCGTGATATGCTTGCATTCTTCCGTGCCACTAGCCATATGGTTCATCTTCGCGAAGAGGCAGAACCAAAGAACGTCATGCCCATCACCGATACCCTACTCTACAGCTACGACTATGGTGATGGGTGGCAGATCGACATCACCCTCATCAAGGAGTTTGGCAAAGATAACAAGAGCGTAGATGATGAGACAGCAGCCACCGTCATCGCCACCGGAAGGCCCATCTGCATCGCAAAGGATGGCCGCAATGTCGTGGACGACTGTGGGCACATATCAGGGTATATCGAGATGCTACAGACCATCCACGAAGGGGAGAGAGAAGAGGCCCAATCAATGAAGGAGTGGGCACGAGGGCAGGGATGGACAGGGAGGAACGTGAACCCCAAGCACATGATCTGATTAATCAAGATAGCAAGCCTGATAGCGACAGATGTATCCAATTCCCCAAAGATATGTGCAATGATACGCCTATCGATTCATCTATCGATTCATTTTGAGTCGATAATCAATCTATCGATTCGAATCGATTGGAACGAATACGCCAACACGACGAGGACACAAAGGTTTTAGCAACAAGCTACAATCCAATCATCGACAAGCTGACGGAGCAACATCAGAAGGTTCTTTTTCATACGCGGTGTTTCACCGTCAGCAATTGCGCGATCGTCGTTACTGAAGTGGCACTTACGCTGCGCGCCACCTCGCCATCTGCCTGCAGCGCAGTCCTTGGCGCTTACTCATCGCGCTGCCCGCTCACCGCATCTGCGCCATAGCGTTTCAATCCGTCCAGATCCAGCACCCGCACGGCGCCGTACTCGACATTCAGCAGGCCGGCCTCTTCCAGCTTGCGCAGCGCCTGGTTGGCCCGCTGGCGCGATACCCGGGCCAGATAGCCTACTTCTTCCTGGGTAATCGTCAGGCGCATCCCCATGCCGGGATACAGCAAAGGATTGAACAGTTCGGCCAGGCAGCGGGCCACGCGCGCGTCCGGGTCCAGCAGACGGTCGTACTCCGCCTTGCCGATGAACTGCGCCACGCGCTCGTTCAATTGATGGAGCAGATAGCGGTTGAAGGGGATGCTGGTGTCCAGCAGCCAGTCGAAGGTGGCGGCCGGCAGGCGCGCGACGACGGAATCGCGCAGCGCCACGATGTCGTACTTGCGGACTTCGCGCTTGAGCAGCGAGCCCTCGCCGATCCAGCCCCCGGCAGGCACGCCCGTGAGCGAAGCGACCTTGCCTTCGGCGTTGCCCACCGACACCTTCACCAGGCCGGCCAGCACGCCGATCCATGCCTGGGCGAGTTCGCCTTTGCGTTCTATGATCGACCCGGCGGCAACCTGCTGCACGGACAGGTCTCGCTCGACGCGCGCTTGCTGCTCGGCGTCGAGTACGCGAAACCAGGCCGCGGCCAGTTGCAGGGAGTCGGATAGCTGCATCGGGAATACCCTAAAAGTTCCTTGAATGTCGCGATGGTGACAGTTGGTAGCAACCCAACCTTATACCTTAACTCCTGCCGTAAATCTAAAACCAACTGGTCAAGCACCTCATCGCCACCGCCGCCCGCGCGGACTCCTGGCCCGATGCGCCCAAACCGGAGGAGACAACGTGGCACATACACCGCCCGCATCCGCACGGATGCCGGCGGCGTCGGACACCTTTCCGGCGCTGCTGTTCACGCATGCCAAGGTTCGTGGGTCGCGGCCCGCGATACGCGAGAAAGATCTGGGGATCTGGCAAACCCTTACGTGGTCCGAAGTGGCGGAGCATGTCCGGCACGTCGCCCATGGGCTGGCCGCATTGGGCATCCGCCCCGGCATGCACGTGGCCGTCATCGGAGAGAATCGCCCGCGTCTGTACATGGCCATGATGGCCGCGCAGTCGCTCGGTGCGATTCCGGTTCCGCTCTATCAGGACGCCGTCGCGCAGGAAATGGTCTACGTGCTGCAGGATGCGGAGATCAGCGTCGCGATCGTCGAGGACCAGGAACAGGTCGACAAGATGATCGAGGTGCGCGAGCAATGCCCCGCGCTCAAGCACGTCGTCTTCGACGACCCGCGCGGTTTGCGTCACTACGCCGATCCCATGCTGCTGTCTTACGAGCAGTTGGAAGCGTTGGGAAGCGAATATGCGGCCAAGCACCCGGACTTCTATGCGCGCGCCGTGGCCGCCGTGCAGCCGCAGGACCCCGCGGCGATGTTCTACACATCCGGCACGACGGGCAAGCCCAAGGGCGTCGTGCTGACGCACCACGCGCTCATCGACCGCGCGCGCGCCGTGTCCGACATGGAAAAGCTGACCGACCAGGAAGACGTGCTGGCCTACCTGCCGCCCGCCTGGATCGGCCAGAACATGTTCTCGTACACGCAGCTGCTGGTCACGGGCTTCACGGTGAATCATCCCGAGTCGCCCGATACCGTGTCGATCGACATGCGCGACATCGGCCCCACCTATTACTTTGCGCCGCCGCGCGTGCTGGAAGGGCTGCTGACGCACGTGATGATCCGCATGGAAGACGCGGGATATCTCAAGCGCAAGCTGTTTGGCGCCTGCATGAAGCTGGCGCGCCGCGTCGGCACCAAGATTCTGGACGGCGAGTCCGTGAACGCCTGGGACCGCATGCGCTATGCACTGGGCAACGTGCTGATCTACGGCCCGCTGCGCAACGCGCTGGGCATGAGCCGCGTGCGCGTGGCCTACACGGCGGGCGAGGCCATCGGGCCCGACCTCTTTGTGTTCTACCGCTCCATCGGCATCAACCTCAAGCAGTTGTACGGGTCCACCGAGACCTCGGTGTTCGTCTGCGTGCAGCCCGACGGGCAGGTGCGCGACGACACCGTCGGCCCCCCGGTGGACGGCGTGGAGATCCGCGTGGCGGAAAACGGCGAGATCCTGGTGAAGAGCCCCGGCCTGTTCAAGGAGTACTACCGCAACCCGGACGCCACGCAGGAAGCGCGCAGCGCCGACGGCTGGTTCCACACGGGCGACGCGGGCTATCTGGACACCGACGGCCAGTTGAA
>CALFMX010000081.1 GCA_937902565.1 uncultured Spirochaetales bacterium | reverse complement strand
TTCTCATCAAAGAGGATGCCCTCCGTCCTGCACTCCTCCTTCACATGTTCAAAGAGGTGGAGCACGGCATTGAGCTCCTCGATCCCGCTGATCATCGGGAACATGATCTTCAGCTTCCCATGCACGCTGGCACGGAGGAGCGCCCGCATCTGGGTGGTGAAGATATCCTTGCGGGCGAGGCAGAAGCGTACCGCCCGCCAGCCGAGGATCGGGTTCTTCTCATCGATGCCCAGATCCTGGATGATCTTGTCCCCACCGATATCCAGTGTCCTGATAGTCACCGGCTTGGGAGCGATTCTCTCCAGGGCCGTCTTGTACGCCTGGTACTGCTCCTCCTCGGTGGGAAGGGAGGCACTCTCCATGAAGAGGAACTCACTGCGGAAGAGCCCGATGCCACTGGCACCGCTGGAGAGCACCCCATCGACCTCATCCGGTCCCTGGATATTGGCGTGGAGGTCCAACCGATGGCCATCGAGCAGCTCGGTCGGCAAATCGACCATCTCATGCAATTCGGCCTCATACTCCTGCCAGCGGGCGTAGCGCTCATCGAGCTGCTGGGCGGCTGTGAGGTCGGGACGGACATAGACCTCCCCCCAGTTGCCGTCGATGATCACCTCGTCCCCACTGTTGACCGACTGCGATGCCCGTCCGGTGGCGATGACTGCAGGGATGTTGAAGGCCCTGACCAGGATCGCCACATGGCTGGCCCGCCCCCCGCCATCGAGGACAAGGCCCAGAATCCTGCGCTTGTCCAGCGCAAAGAGCTCACTGGGCATCAGGGAGTCGGCAACGAGGATCACATCGTCGGTGAGGGCGAAATCGAGGCTTCTCCGTCTCCCCCTGGCAGCATCGAGGAGGTAGAGGGAGACATCGCGGATATCATCGGCCCGACCGCTGAGCAGTTCATCACCGCTGTTGGCGAGCAGGGTGGCGTACTGCTCACTGACCTCCTCGATGGCCCACTGGGCGGAGACGAGGTTGGTCCTGATGTACGCTTCGATCTGGCCATAGAACTCCGGGTCCTCGAGCATGAGGAGGTGAGCCTCAAGAATCTGTTGAGACTCATCACCCAATTGGCTCTGGGAGTGCTCCTCGATGGTAAGGCGGGCTTCATCCAATGCCTTTGCCAGCTTCTTGAGTTCGGAGGCAACACCGTTGGCAAGGATATGCCTGCGCTCTGCGGCCATCGAGGCACGCCTGAACACCAGCGCCGTTCCCTTGACCATGCCCTCGGAGGCACCTATCCCCTTGAAAATCCTCATATGTAATGTACTATACGGAGTTTAGCTTGCGGTGTAAAGCTGGAACCGAGTCCAATGTTCTGCTACCATGGCGGCGATGGAACACGATAATCAGCGCCCGCTTACACCGCTCCTCATCCTCATCATCTGGCTTGTCTTCACGCTGGGTGTGGCTGCGGTGGGCTACCCGAAGGTCAAGCGTGCACTGGGTGAGAGCGGGGTGCTCACCCTGCTCGCCGAGCGGGGGCAGGAGCAGACGGGCGTGGCCTCCACACGAGCGGTGCGCGTCGCCTTCACCCTCCCCGATGGCACGACAAAGCTCTACCCCATCACCGCTGTGCGCATGGGGGGTTCCGTCTACCATGATACCTTTGAGGCGCTGTTGGCAGGTTCTCCAAAAGAGGCGCTCACCGATGGCGCGATCAGCTACATAGAGCCCAAGACAGCGCTCAGGGGGGTGACCCTCTCCAACGCAATCCTCTTCGTGGACTTCTCCGCCGCCTACCTCGACGCTCCACATAGGGTGCTGGCCGACAAGCAGGTCAAGGCGACGGCCCTGGCGATGAGCGGTATCAAAGGGGTTGTGATCCTCGTTGATGGAAAGCCTATAGAGTGAGGGAGGAGAGCAGGGACTCCTTGTCCAGCCCCCCGGCTCGTTGCAGGAGGGCGAAGAACTCGATATTGCCCTTGGCCCCGGTGATCGGGCTTTGTACCAGGCCCGCGATGCCCACCCCCTCATCGATGAGGGAGGAGAGGACATCGCCCACGACCTGGGCAAGGACATCCCTCTCCCGTATGACCCCATCAAAGCCCTCCATCCCCTTGGGGGTCTCGAACTGCGGCTTGATGAGCAGCACGATGTCGCTCGTCTCGGTGACGACCGAGCACACGGGCTCGAGCAC
>CALFMX010000080.1 GCA_937902565.1 uncultured Spirochaetales bacterium | reverse complement strand
ATCTCGAATGCGCTAGCTTCGTTCGCGCGATTCCCATTCCTGGTGCACTACTTGTTTTCTATACAGCTGTCGCATTCTCATTTGTATTCGGTGATATCTATCTTGGTCCTGCGCGAAAAATCATCAGGCTTGGAGCTCGGCCGAGGAAATTCTTGAGGGAGGAATAGTTGGCACTGGGTGGATTGGAGTGGAGCAGATTGGGTGGCTTCGCCGCCTTTTCTCACTTGAAGATATGAGGCGAGATAAGGTCGGTGGTGGATCCCTTTCGGTCCCTCCACTGCTTGGAGTTGGGTTTGGCGTCATGTCGGGATCTGGCTACACAGTTCCTGGTCAGATAGCTGCGCCGACTGGAAAAGGATACGGGTGTCCTTGAGATGAGAAAATACAATAGTTTTTCTCGGGCTTACTACATCATGTTCTTCTGGGCGCTCAGGCTGGTTGCTTGCCTTGGAGTTGCCGTAAATTCAGTGCTCCTTGCCTTTGTGCTGGTTGATATTTCTGATGGTGGACGAGACTACGGATTTGCGGGTTTGGCGTTTGTCGCGCTCTCTCTTTGCACAGCGTTTGCCATGTGGAAAATCGGGTCTGTCGGCCTGCTCCGTCTTCGGCAAAGGAGGGCGCCATAGATCTATCCAGGGATGCTCTGAACAACTGCCAGGGTAGTGCCGGCCGTACGCAGGTGGCGTCCCGTTGTATTTGGTAGATCCACCTGGTCTGTGCCCGTGTGAGTGCGTCGACTACTTGGGCGTGACGTTCGGTGTGGCAGACCTCGCCTTTGGAGGCTTGGAAGCTGTGAATGGCGAAGGAGTCACCATTGCCGGTGTTTTGTCTCCGCAGCCCGAAGTTGCAATCCCCGGATTCCTGGTAATGGTGAATGGTGGAGCAACGGCGTACGATGGAGTGTCAGTGATACAAACCGCTCAGGATGCAAAGGAAAGAGAGTCCATCTATACCGAGGTGGCGGGGGGCAGTTGGCGCGAAGACGGGAGAGCTGTCGTCATTCGGCTTGACGTTCAACGGTCACCTTAAGGCCACACGGAACTGTTGCACTTCGTAGCCCCTGACAAGGATGCGCTGGATGCCATGAAGGCGGTGAAGGATGTTTCGGGTGGGTCTGGGTGCAGTTGCATATAATGGAGGTGATATGCATATGCGCAAGAAAATAATGAATTGGCTTGGTTTGTTGTTATTTGCGCTAGTTTTTTTGAGGTCCTCGTCCTATCTTGTATTGAAGGTGTATGCTATTGGTCACCTTGAGAGGGGTGATTATTTTGTAATGTTGCCTGTGGCGCTGGGGTCACTCCTGATTTGCGGCATGTTCATGGCGATTGTGATTAAAGGAATGAAATCCGATCAGTAGGCTGCGCCTGGAGCATCACGCGCGACGTATGGTTCCGACAGGTTATTGCATGGGTATCACTATTCACGATTTCCAGCTGGTTGGAATTCGTCTTGATCCGCTGTCAGGTGTGACTGTTTCTCTGTTCGATGAATCTTCGCGGGCATCCTATGATTTTGTCTTTGGCCAAGTCAGGAGAGCAAGCGTTGATGGTTTCTCTAGCCAGAATGTCGTGCTCGATCTCAAGGTCTTCAATCGAAAGGATGATT
>CALFMX010000079.1 GCA_937902565.1 uncultured Spirochaetales bacterium | reverse complement strand
GTCAGACACCGTCTCAGGAGTGTCCTCTTGCGAGAGAGGGGACTTGAACCCCTACACCGTAAGGTACTAGATCCTAAGTCTAGCGTGTCTGCCAATTTCACCACTCTCGCGGTGCATGACCACCTCGGTGAGGCTTGTCATGAATGAGCCGCAATGGGATCGAACCATTGACCCACAGATTAAGAGTCTGTTGCTCTACCAGCTGAGCTAGCGGCCCAAAATAACCTATCAAAAAACCAGTGCGCTCGGAAGGATTCGAACCTTCGGCCTACGGATTCGAAGTCCGGCGCTCTATCCAGCTGAGCTACGAACGCGTTCTCAACCCAAAAGGGTGGAAGACGGGACTCGAACCCGCAACAGCCAGAACCACAATCTGGTGCTCTACCTTTGAACTACTTCCACCACGGTAGTTGAAGCAGTGATTGCTCACCAGTTCAATTCAACGTTGCTTACTATGCAATAAAGACCATTCTTTGTCAACATCTTGGAAGAAATCGGGCCAGAAAAATTTTGATCAATCATAACCATTTCCTTTGCAACGGGTTATGGCTTACGCCAGCCTCGCCTCAAGGAAGAGCAGGTGTGTACGCCACGAGAGCGGGCGGTTGGCCAGTGCGTCAGTTGCCTGGCCGATGAGGGCTTGACCGTCGACTGAGGCCCCGCTTGCCTGCAGTGAGGGTATGTAGGAGTGCTCCATATAGTGGCGTACCTCCGCCTCCGAGAGCCTTCGCTGCTCCGCCAGGTCGGCGGTTGTAAAACGGGTGGTGAACCCGCCCTGCCCAAAGAGGCGGACAAGGTCCCCGTCATCCCAGTTGGTCAGTGCGTTGCCCTGGTCCTCGTAGACGGTACGTTCGGCCTCTACAAGGAGGGGTGCCAGTTCGGGTGGGGCGAACTGGGAGAGCCTGGATCCACGGGAGGGGACACTCTCAGCCAGGGCGATGACCCCGCCGGGGGCGAGTCGCCCCTTCAAGAGGGGTATGAGGTGGGCATCCTCCAGGGCACGGCTGAAGAGGTTGCGCGCCAGGATTGCCTCGAAGAGGAGGCCGCTTTCAAGGGTCGTGATTGCACCCTGCGGGGAGTCGACCACCACGTGAGGGCGGTCGAGTTCGCCGAGGGTCTGTGCATAGTGTTCGATGTAGTCGCGCTCCTCTGCGGTCTTGACCTGGGCGGCCACCATCCCCTCGGGAGAGCGGCGGTACGCCTCCCAGAGGAGGAGGCCGCGCCCGGCGTTGAGGATGAGGGTGCGGTCATGGCGCTGGAGGTTTGCAATGGCAAAGAGCTCGTCGCGCACCCGCCTCATCATGGCGCTGCGCTCGCTTGCCACGCGCCGTACCCACTCGTCGCGCCCCTTGTCCCCGGGTGAGTAGGTGAGGTTCTCCCTGAAGGCATCGATGGTCACCGCCTCCAGCTGCTCCTCCCTCCGCTGCTCCACCTGCCTCTTCACCCCGGCCTCCCACCCCTGGGAGCTGCCCTGGTAGAAGACCCTGCCGCTGAGGGAGGAGGGGAGGTACTGTTGGGCGACCCAGTGGTCGCTGTAGGCGTGGGGGTAGAGGTAGCCTGATCCGTGGCCGAAGCCCTTGGCGTCGCGACTGGCATCCCGCAGGTGGTTGGGCACCTCGCTCTGCCGCTCCTCCTCCACCACACGCAGGGCATCGAAGAAACCCATCGTCGAGTTGCTCTTGGCGGTGGTGGCTAGGTAGAGGGTCGCCTCGGCAAGGTGGAAGCGTCCCTCGGGAAGGCCGATGCGGTCGAAGGCATCGGCGGCGGCCTGGACGACGGAGAGGGCCGCCGGGTCTGCAAGGCCCACATCCTCGCTGGCACTGATGAGGAGGCGGCGGAAGATGAACTTGGGATCCTCGCCGGCATTGACCATCCTCGCCAGCCAATAGAGGGCGGCATCGGGGTCACTGCCCCTGATCGACTTGATGAAGGCGCTGATCACGTCGTAGTGGTAGTCCCCCTCCTTGTCGTAGAGGACCGCCCGCTTCTGGATCGACTCCTGGGCGGCCTCGAAGGAGATGAAGATGGTACTGCCTTCAGGTGGGGGGAAGGACTCCCCCGACGTCTCGACTGCCAGCTGCAGTGCATTGAGGAGGCTGCGGGCGTCACCGTCCGCCACGTTGACCAGGTGTTCGAGCGCACCCTCCTCAAAGACCACGTCCCAGAGGCCGTAGCCGCGCTCCCGGTCATTGAGTGCCTGGAGGGCGATCTTGTGCAGGTCGCTGTCTGTCAAACTGGTCAGCTGAAAGATCCGCGATCGGCTGACCAGGGCCGCGTTGACCTCGAAGAAGGGGTTCTCCGTCGTCGCCCCGATGAGGATGACCGTCCCGTTCTCAACCCATGGCAGCAGGGCGTCCTGCTGGCTCTTGTTCCAGCGGTGGACCTCATCGATGAAGAGGATGGTTCCCCGCTGGTAGTATTGGGCACGTTCCCGTGCCGCCTCGATCTCTTCCCTCAGCTCCTTGACCCCGCTCAGCACTGCGTTGAGGGTCGAGAAGTGGCGCTTGGTGGTGTTTGCGATGACCCGAGCAAGGGTGGTCTTCCCCGTTCCCGGAGGGCCGTAGAAGATTACCGAAGAGAGCTGGTCGGCCTGGATGGCGCGCCTGAGCAGCCGGCCCTTCCCGACGATTGCATCCTGGCCGATGTACTCATCGAGGGTGCGGGGCCTCATACGGTAGGCGAGCGGCTGGCTCTTCTGGTCGGCAGCGGAGAAGAGGTTCACTGGAAGACCTCCAAGAACGAACCGCTGCCCTTGACCACCGGTGTGGTGCGCAGCAGCAGCTCCTCGTGTTCGAGTGCATCGAGGATGGTGTTGGTGAAGAGGGCGAGCAGGTGGTCGAAGAGGTCCTCTGTGACCGCTTCTCCTTGGCTTTCGCCCAAGAGGAGGCGCCCGTGTTGCCAGACCTCATAACGGGAGCGGATCAGGCCCCAGCTCTCCTGGCTGGAGGCGAGCGCTTGAGCGAGCATCTCCTCCCCCTTGGCGGTGATCTCATCTGCAAACTGATGTCTCAGAACCGAGGTGGCACTGGTCTTTGTGCGGATCATCGTGGGCCCATCCTCGAGCAACAGACGGGGCGCGAGGTCATCAACCTCATCAGCAAGCAGCCTGGCGGTGGTGCGAAAGGCCTCCCGCACCTCATCAGCCCACGCCTCGAGGCGCTGGGGGAGGCGGGGGATGGCCTGCTCCTCTGAGAGGTGTGCGCTCTCTCTATCAAGCAGGGCTGAGAGGGGGAGTGAGGTGAGCGCTGTGGTGTCCAAATTCTGGGCGCTGAGGCGCACCACCTCCACGAGGGCGGCTTGGGCCTCCGCTTCGCTGATCGAGGGAATATTCTGGGTTGTGGTGCAGCTGGCCAACAGCAGGGCGAGCAGCAACAACAGCAGTTTCATGGCCTTCACTATACCATCGCTCCCCTCACTTGCATAGCAGGGTCACTCTCCGTACAATCGTCGCATGGGGTCACAGAGCACACTCAACAAGGAGATCAGGCGTATCAGCATGCCGACGATGTACGGTATGCTCTTCACCTCGCTCTATGACATCGTCGACATGTTCTACATCGGCATGATCGGAGGGGAGGCGGTGGCCGCCGTGACCATCTACCTCGCCCTCTTCTGGGCCTTGGAGATCCTCAACGAGATAGTCGGGACCAGCTCGGTGAGCCTGCTCAGCCGCAGTTGGGGGTCTGGGGAGCGGGAGCGCACCCGCCGCATCGCGGAGCAGACCTTCGTCTTCAAAGCGTTGCTGGGCACCCTGGGGGCCCTCCTTCTCATCGCAACCATGCCGCTTCTGTTCAGGATCTTCTCATCCGATACCACGGTGCTCGCCTACGGCCTGCAGTACGGCTATATACGCACCCTCTTTGTGCCGATCTTCTTCTCCTCCTACACGGTCAACACCATCCTGCGGTCGGTCGGTGATGCGAAGACACCGATGTATCTCCTGCTCATCACCGCCCTCCTCAACGTGGTCCTCGACCCCCTCTTCATGTTCGATACGCTCCCGCTCACCTCCATCAGGGGGTTGGGGTGGGGGATGGCGGGTGCCGCCCTTGCAACCGGCATCTCCTACCTGGTGGCATTTGCCGTGGGCTTCCTCTACCTCCTCAGCGGCAAGGCGCCGCTGACCATCCACCTCAAGGGGATCTTCCACCTCGATCGGGAGCTCGATAAGAAGCTGCTGGCCATCGGTCTGCCCAGCGGGCTGAACATGCTGCTCAAGAGCATTGTCAGCTTCATCTTCCTGCGTCTCGTCGCCGTCTACGGCACCATGGCCATCGCCGCTGCCGGGGTGGCGAGCCGGATCTACCAATTCGCCGGGATGCCGAGCGGGGGGCTGGCGATGGGCAGCGGAATCCTCGTCGGCCAACGCCTCGGGTCGCAGCAGATTGAGGTGGCGAGGAGCATCTGCCTCCTCTCGGCAGCCAACGGGATCATCTTCTCCATTCCCCTGATCGCCATCCTCATGCTCTTCCCCTCCCAGGTGCTCAGCCTGTTCCTCTCAGGGGCGGGGGCGGTTGGCAGCGAGGCGGTGCTGCTGGTGCGCGTCTACGCCCTCTGCCTCATCCCCCTGGCCATAAACGGGGGGCTGGGAGCCGCCTTCTATGGGTCGGGCTATGTGCGCCCGGTCCTCTACTCCTTCCTGATAAGCGGCTATCTAGTCCAGCTGCCCTATGCACTGGTCGTCACCCTGCTCTTCAAACTGCCCCTCTCCTGGCTTTGGGCTGCCTTCCTGCTCGGGGATGGGGTGGAGTGTTTCATACGCCTTCTATGGTTCAGGGAGGGAAAGTGGGCACGTTGTCCTTGACGACCCCTCAATTATTTACGACCCATAGTATATGATAGCTACGGAGGCTCACTATGAATCAACAGAATAACTCAATCCTGCAGAACGTCCAGGCGCGGGAGCGCACCATCCTCAAGAACGTCTACCTCTGGATGAGCGCAGGCCTTGCCCTGACCGCCCTCATCGCCTATGTCGTTGCAAGCAGCCCGACGCTGCTCTATGCCCTGATGGGCAATGCATTCGGCCTGATCCTGATCATCGTCGGCCAGTTTGCCCTGGTCTTCTACCTCTCTTCCCATATCGAGCGGATGAGCCAGAGCAGTGCCATCGGGGCCTTTTTGGCCTACTCGGCCCTCAACGGGGTCATGCTCAGTTCAATCCTCATCGTCTATGCCGGTGCGGTGGTGAGCAAGGCATTCATCGTCAGTGCCCTGATGTTCGCCTCGATGAGCATCTACGCGATGACCACCGACCGCGACCTCAACCGGATCGGCGCCTACGCCGGCATGGGCTTGTGGGGTCTCATCATCGCGATGGTCGTCAACATGCTCTTCAAGAGCCCTGCCATCGACTACATCATCAGCGTCGTCGGCGTCTTCATCTTCCTCGGCCTCACTGCCTGGGATACCAAGAAGATCGTTGAGATGAACCGCCACTACGGCACACAGATCGACGAGGAGACCTTCACCAAGCTCTCCATCATCGGTGCGTTGACCCTCTATCTGGATTTCATCAACATCTTCCTCTACGTGTTGAGGATCTTCGGCCGATCAAACGACCGCTAGAAGCGCACGTTCCGTTGGTCAGAGAGGCCCCTCTTCAGCGCCTCCCAGCTGACCTCATCCAATTCGATCGTGCAACTGCGAGTGCCCACTTCCCCCAGGGAGTGGGCATCACTTGCAGTGATGACCGTCCACTTCTGCTCGGTGGGCCTGAGCATCTCGAGGGCAGTGTAGGGGAGGTCGGGCAGAAAGCCCAGGTTGGCCAATACGGAGGAGGAGGGACGGTCGATATGGGCGGGGATGACCAGGGCCCCCGCCTCGAGGCCACGGAGGACCACCTCATCGAAGCTGAGGCTGCTTGCCGTGGCGAGCAGCAGGGGGAACTCCTCGACGGTGGTACCCAGCCCATCACAGATGATCTGGTGCCCGAAGCGGTCAGCCCTGTTGGGGAGCGGGGGTAGGGTGGATTGGATCCACGCCCCGAACTCAATGGCTGGGTCAACCGCTTCGAAGAGGACGAGGAGGTGGACCTCCTCGATGGTGTTCACCTCCATGCCAAAGACCGGCATGATCGAGCAGACCTCGCACGCTTGTCCAAAGGTGCGGAGGTTCTCTGTCGCATTATGGTCGGTCAGGGCGAGGATCTCGATCCCCTGCTCCATCGCCTCAAAGGCGAGCAGCGAGGGGAGGAGGTCGTCGTTTGCACAGGGGGAGAGGCAGCTGTGGTTGTGGAGGTCAATGCGTACCTGCATCACACGTTCACAGCAGCGCAAGCACCTTCGCCGCGGCTTCAAAGTGGGTCAGGTCGGTGGTGAAGAGCGAGATCTCCTCCTCCTGGGCCGCTTCGAGCATATCGGGGGCGATGGAGCGCCCATTGCAGATCACGAGAGCGGTGATGCCGACCAATGAGGCGACGGCGATGGTGTTCTTATGGGCCTGGATGGTCATCAACACACTCGATGCCGGTGCATTGGCCATGACATCGCTGAGCAGATCGCCGCAGTAGCCATCGCGAATCTCAGCCTCCTTGTCGGCGATGTAGACTGTCTCGAACTCCTTGACTGCTGCCAACTCTTCAACATTCATTCGTTTTGCTCCTCTTTGGCTCCCAGGTTGATGGAGACCTCGACGGTCGTCCCCTCCGGCGAGCTGCTTATGGTAAAGTCATCAGCGACTGATTGGACATTGGGCAGGCCCATGCCCGCCCCAAAACCGAGGCTCCGGATCCACTCACTGGCGGTGGAGTACCCCGCCTCGAGGGCAGCCTCGACATCTTCGATGCCCGGCCCGCTATCCCGTGCCGTGATGGTCAGCCGGTCGCTGCTGTACTCGGCGATGAGCTGCCCCCCGTCGGAGTGGACGACCATGTTCATCTCCAGCTCATAGCTGGCGATCGCCGCCCGGCGGACAATCTGCGGGGCGATCGATGCGCTCTTGAGCCGCTTCTTGATCTCGGTGGAGGCGTGGCCGGCATTCTCGAAGTCATTCTTCATGATGTAGTAGGTGAACAACTCATTGCTGAGGATCCCGCCCTCGACCCGGCGTGTGCGCCGCTCCAGCTCCTCGACCTCACGGTTGATCTCGATGAGGAGGGTGGCGGTGATGTCACGGTTGGTGATCATGCCCACCAGCTCCTTGTCCTTGTTCAGGACCGGGAAGCGGTGGTAGCGGTAGCGATCGAAGTAGTTGATGGCAAAGCTGATGGGCATGTCATCCTCGAGGATGATGAGGTTGCGGCTCATATGGTCTTGTGCCTTCTCCTCGATGTACCCCTTGTCCAGCGCCTGGATGATATCATCCATGCTCACCAGGCCGATGAGGCGCTTGCCCATCACGATCGGCAGGCCGGTTATCTTCTCTTGGCGCATGATCTGCTGGATTTCGCGAAGTGTCGTCTCCTTGGTTGCCGTTATCAGGTTTGTCGTCATCACATCCTTGATCTTCAGGCGGTAGATGAGTTCCAACACGACGTTGGCACTGGTGACGGTGTTGATGGGTATCTCTTGCATGAGTGCAGTATACACCAGAACAGGCTCTTTTCGGTGTAATTTTGTTGATTGCATGAAATGATGTTTCCAGTGGTGCATTACCGGCCGATCTTTGGTATATTGGAGGTGTATGAACGATTCGATACGCGCGATGGTGCTCTACGAGGATCCATCGTTTCTGATAGTAGACAAACCTGCGGGCCTGCCCACCGTCCCCTTGAAGGATAGCCCCCCCGACGAAGAGACCCTGCTCACCCAGGTCGGTGCCTCCTTCCCGGAGGTCCTCACCGTCAACGGGCGCAACAGCTGGGAGGGTGGGATGACCCACCGCCTCGATACCCCCACCAGTGGTCTGGTGGTCATCGCCCGGAGCAACGAGGCGTACCAGCGCCTCCTCTCCACCGCCCAGGCGGGCCTCTTCGTCAAGGAGTACCATGCACGGTGCTCGGCCACCGAGCGCGTGATGCATCCCTCCTTTCCCCCTTATCCCTACGAGGACCCGGTCCACTGCGGTGGACGGGAGGTAGCCGTGGGCAGCCTCTTTCGCCATTGGGGCGAACACCGGCGGGCCGTGCGGCCGGTCCTCAGCGACAGCCCCCGCCACATCCTGGAGAAGAGCAGTGCGACGTGGTACCTGACCCGGGTCTTCTATGGCGGGATGACCCTCGACGGCGCCCACTCCTTCACCTGCAACCTCACCGCCGGCTTCCGCCACCAGGTACGCGCCCACCTCGCCTGGAGCGGCTGGCCCATCGATGGTGACGATACCTATGGCGGGATGGAGGGTGATACCCTCGCCCTCAGGGCAGTCGGAGTAGAATTTCCCCACCCCTATACCTCACAGATCATCGAGGTATGGGCAGATAGACAAGGAGTCAAATAGATGGCTGATGAAAGAGAAGTGAAGCTTGCCAACCTCTTGGTCGAGCACTCGGTACGGTTGAAGGCGGGCGAGTCTTGCCTGATCAACGCAGTGGATGTCCCCTCCTCGATGGTGGAGGCCCTGGTCAATGCAATCTATGACAAGGGGGCCTATCCCATCGTGAACCTCTGGAACCAGCGCCTCGAACGGGCCATGGTCGAGCGGGCAAGCGAAGCGAGTCTCAAGGCGTGGGCACACGTCGACCAGTACCGCATGGAGCAGATGGATGCATTCATCGGCATCCGTGGAGTGGCCAATGTGCGGGAGCTGGCCACCGTCGGCGCGCAGGCCAACCTGGCCAGCCGCCTCTATACCACACCGGTGCACATGGAGACGCGGCTGACGAAGACGCGGTGGGTGGTCCTGCGTTACCCGACCGAGGTCATGGCGATGCAAGCCAATATGGGGACGGTCGAGTTCGAGAATTTCTTCTACCGGGTCTGCACCGAGGTCGACTACCAGGCGATGGGTGAGGCGATGGACGAGGCGAAGCGCTTCCTCGATGAGGTGGACCAGGTGCGGATCATTGCCCCGGACACCGACCTCTCCTTCTCCATCAAGGGGATGGGCTGGATTCCCTGTGCCGGGGAGATGAACATCCCCGACGGCGAGATCTATACCGCCCCCATCAAGGATTCAGTCAATGGGACGATCAGGTACAACACCGAGTCCACCTACAACGGACACTGCTTCAAGGATGTGCGGTTCACCTTCCGCGACGGCAAGATCGTCGAGGCACACGCCGATGATGATGAGAAGATCAATGCGATCCTCGATCTCGATGAGGGGGCACGCTACATCGGCGAGTTCGCCCTCGGGGTCAACCCGGCGATCAACAACCCCATGGACAACACCCTCTTTGATGAGAAGATCGCCGGTTCGATCCACTTCACGCCGGGCAACGCCTATGAGGATTGTGACAACACCAACCGCAGCACCGTGCACTGGGACCTCGTGCAGATCCAGACCCCCGAGTGGGGTGGCGGCGAGATGTACTTCGATGGGGAGCTGGTGCGCAAGGATGGCGTCTTCGTCCACCCCCGCCTCACCTGCCTGAACCTTACTGCCCCGAACTGAAGACGATGGTCCGGTTCTTGTGGATGATGACGCGGCTCTCCAGGTGGGCTTGGACCGCCCGGTTGAGCACGCGTCGCTCCACGTCCTTGCCGACGTCCCTCAGCCCCTTGGGGTCGAGCTCATGGTTGACGCGCACCACGTCCTGCTCGATGATCGGGCCCTGGTCGAGCTCGTCACTGGCGTAGTGGGCGGTCGCCCCGATCATCTTCACGCCCCGCGCATACGCCTGACCATAGGGGTTGGCCCCCTGGAAGGCGGGCAGGAAGCCGTGGTGGATGTTGATGATCTTGCCGGCCCACGCCTCGGTGAAGGCGGGGGAGAGGATTTGCATGTACCGGGCCATGACGACCAGGTCGATGTCAAAGCGCTTCAAGAGGCCCAGTACCTTCGCCTCCTGCTCCTCCTTCGTCTCTGCGGTGATGGGCAGGTGGTAGAAGGGGATGCGGAACTGGTTGGCGATGTGCTCCAGGTCGGGGTGGTTGCTGATGATCAGGGGAATCTCGCAATCGAGGTCCCCCTCCCGCTGGCGTGAGACGAGGTCGTAGAGGCAGTGGCTGGTCTTGCTGACCATGATGGCGAGCCGATTGGAGTAATCCCCCCAATGGCATGTCCACTCCAGCTGCTCCCGCTTGGCAAACTCCCCGAACTCCTCTTCCAGGGCAGCGCGGGTGGAGACCAAGTCAGCCATGTCGAGC
>CALFMX010000078.1 GCA_937902565.1 uncultured Spirochaetales bacterium | reverse complement strand
CGCCTCGATCTGGCGGTTGGTGATCCACTTCGGCTGCAGGGCAACGAGGGCGTACTCACCGAAGGCGATGGTATTGCCACGGTGTGCGCTACCCTTGCTGATGTTGCGCTGTTGCTTCCTGTACTTTATTCTCTTTGGACTGAGCATGGCCTGTTAACTCCTTGCCTCTACGCCATCACGACTGGCGGGTCTGCGGACAAGGCCACCGGCATCATCCTTCACTTGACGATCGTAGATTTCACCGTTGAACACCCAAACCTTGACGCCGATGGCACCGAAGGTGGTGTGGGCGGTGGTAAAGCCGTAGTCGATGTCGCTGCGCAGGGTATGCAAGGGCACGCGGCCCTCCTTCATCCACTCCGAGCGGGCGATCTCGGCGCCGCCGATGCGGCCGGAGAGACGAATCTTGACTCCCTGGGCTCCGCTCTGCATCGCCTTGGTGACCGCCATCTTCATCGCTCTGCGGAAGGAACCACGGCCAGCGAGCTGGCGTGCGACGTTCATCGCGATCAGCTGTGCATCAGCCTCGGGCTTCTTGATCTCCTTGATCTTGATCTGGACCTTCTGGTTGGAGAGCTTCTGCAACCGTGCACCGAGCTTCTCGACGTTGGCACCCTTGCTCCCGATGATGATTCCGGGGCGACTGGTGGTGATCACGACGGTGACACGCTGGGGCTTGCGGATGATCTCGACATCGGAGATCTCTGCTCCCTGGACCTCAGGACACTCGATGAGAGCCTTTCTCAGCTTCAGATCCTCATGCAGGGTGTCTGCATACTCCCTGGGGTCCACATACCACTTGGACTTCCAGGTCTTGTTGACTCCAAGACGGAGTCCGATTGGATTGACTTTCTGGCCCATTTACTTCCTCACGCTCGCTTTCTCGTCAACAACGACGGTAATGTGTGACATCCTCTTGAGCAGAATATCTCGTCTGCCGTGGGATCTCGGCCAGACCCGCTTGAGCCTGGGACCCTCGTTGACCTGCAAATCGGTGATGACAAGATCATCTTCATCGATTTTCTTATTCCGATCCATCGCATTGGCCGCTGCAGAGTGCAGGACCTTGAGGATCAGGTATGATCCCTTCTGGGGCATCGCCTCCAGAATGGCCACCGCCTCCCCATAGGACTTGTTCCTGACCAGGTTGGCGACAGGGCGAACCTTGGTGGGGGAGACCATCAGATACTTGGCGGTTGCCCGGTAACCTCTCTTCTCTTCCATCATCTACCAGCCTTCTTGTCGGACGCATGCCCTCGGAACACCCGGGTGGGGGCAAACTCGCCGAGCTTGTGCCCTACCAGGTTCTCCGTCACGAATACCGGAATCCACGTCTTTCCGTTGTAGACGGAAATAGTGAGTCCTACCATTTCAGGGATGATCGTAGAAGTTCTGGAATACGTCTTGATCATCTGCTTCTGATTTGTCTTCAGCGCTTCTTGAACCCTTTTATACAATTTCTTCTCGATAAAAGGACCTTTCTTAATTGATCTAGCCACTTTCTACTCCTACTTCCGCTTCTTCACGATGAATGCGTTTGAGGGCTTCTTCTTGGATCGAGTCTTCCCTCCCTTGGTCGGCTTGCCCCATGGGGTAACCGGGTGACGGCCGCCGGCGGTCTTTCCTTCACCACCACCATGGGGGTGATCGATCGGGTTCATGGCCACGCCGCGGACCTTGGGCCGCTTGCCCAGGTGACGGCTCTTTCCGGCCTTGCCGAGGTTGACGTTCATGTGGTCTTCGTTGCCGAGCTGGCCGATGGTTGCATAGCACTCACCGAAGATCATGCGCATTTCACCACTGGGCAGACGCAACGTAACGTAGGAGCCCTCCTTGGCGACCACGGTCGCACTGTTGCCTGCGGAGCGGACCAGCTGTCCGCCGCGGCCGAGGGTAAGCTCGACGTTGTGCACGGCAACCCCGAGGGGGATGGCCTTGAGGGGAAGCGCATTGCCGACCTGGATGGCGGCATTGGGGCCACTCTCGACCTTCATGCCAACGGTAAGTCCCTTGGGGGCGATGATGTAACGCTTCTCGCCATCGGCGTAGAAGAGCAGAGCGATGTTCGCGGTGCGGTTCGGGTCATACTCGATGGTCTTGACCGTTGCCGGGATCGCGTACTTGTCCCTGCGGAAATCTACGATACGGTAGGCACGCTTGTGTCCGCCACCACGGCGGCGCACGCTGATGCGACCTTTTGTGTCACGACCGGCCCGCTTGGAGAGGCCAACGGTCAAGGACTTCTCGGGTTTGGAAGCGGTTAGCTCGCTGTAATCCAAGGAGGTCTTCTGCCTCAGGCCGGGAGTATTGGGTTTGTATGTTTGTAAAGCCATATGCCAATCTCTCCTTATACGCCTTCGATGGCCTGGATGGAATCACCCTTGGCCAGAGTCACGACAGCCTTCTTCCAATTCCCGGTGTTGCCAAGGATGGAACCACCCTTGCCACGGGAGAACTTCGGCTTGCCCTTCATGATCATCACGTTGCAGGCAACAACCTTGACGCCGAAGAGATCACTGACCGCCTTCGAAATCTGGAACTTGTTGCTATCCATGCGGACCTTGAACGTGTACCGTTTCTCATCCGCTTCGCGAGCAATATTGGTCTTCTCGCTCAGGATGGGTTCAATAATAATCTGGTCTGCTCTCATTTCTGATCCCCTTGCTTGTCGCCATAGAACTCGTTCAGACCCTTGGCAGCACTCTCGAGGACCAGCAGCTTGCGTCCATAGAGGAGCTCCTTGGCACTGAGCCGGTTGAAGGAGAGCACGCGCAGGTACGGGATATTCCGTGCGGCGCGCCTGGTCATCACATCATCATCGCCGAGGATCAGCACCGTGCGCTTCTCATCGGAGACGAAGTTCTTCAGGATCTGGTTCAACTCACGGGTCTTGCCGCTCTCGATGGAGAAGTCCTCCACCACGACAAGGCGCTCATCCTGCACACCCTTGGAGAGGAGGCTCTTCATGGCGAGCCGCTTCATCTTCTTGGGCAGGACGTAGCTATAATCCCTCGGCTTCGGTCCGAAGATCGTACCACCGCCAACCCAGACCGGGCTCTTGCGGTCACCGGCACGTGCATTTCCGGTCCCCTTCTGCCGATAGGGCTTTGCATTGCTGAACTTGACCTCGCCGCGGGTCTTGGTGCTGGCAGTACCGACCCGGCGGTTTGCGAGCTCGTTATTCACAGCGTAGTAAATGGTGCCTTCGCTGACCTCACGGTTGAAGACTTCGTCGTTCAACTCAATGGTCTTCGTGCTCTGGCTACCGTCAATGGAAAAGACATTCGTTTTCATACCACTCGCCCCTACTTCTTGATCGCTTTCTTGACGATGACGACACTCTGGGCGGGCCCGGGAATTGCACCCTTTACCATAAGGACCTGCAGCTCTTCATCGACGCGGACGACCTTCAGGTTTTGCACCGTCGTCCTCTCATTACCCATGTGACCGGCCATGCGACGGCCCTTGAAGACACGTGAGGGGGAGGCGCTCTGCCCGGTACCACCGATATCCCGATGGAACTTGGAACCGTGGGAGGCTCGTCCGCCGCCGAAGCCATACCGCTTCACGACGCCCTGAAAGCCTTTGCCCTTCGAGGTTCCGGTAACATCAACAAAGGAGATGTCCTTGAATATGTCCACACCCAGCACGTCGCCGATCTTCGCATCAGGGCCAAAATCCCTGATCTCAGCCAAGTGCTGCTTTGGTTCGCAGACATCCTTGAACTGGCCAGCATACGGCTTGGTGGTCGTGCTCTTCTTCTTGTCGACTGAACCGAGGACGACAGCATTGTAGCCATTCTTCTCCTCAGTCCGATCGGCGACAACAACATTGCCCTCAATCTTGATGACTGTTACGGGTGTAAGCCTGCCTTGGGCGTCAAACACCTGTGTCATTCCTACTTTCCCTACACGACGCTCTTCCGATCTATAACCTTTGATGTAGGATCCAAAATGTCAATCAACCGCTTGTGGGTTCGCATCTCAAACTGTTCGCGAGACGTCTTATTGACAAAGGGTGATCTCAGGACAGTGTACTTGTTGATACGAGTCGGGAGGGGGACAGGCCCACTTACCGTTGCACCAGCGCTGACGACAGTCTCGACGATGGCCTTTGAGCTCTGCTCAACGAGGTCAATATCAAATCCTCTCAACCGTACTCGAATTCTTTCCTTAGCCATATTTCCTCCAAAAAACAGGCCTTGCCACTGCGCGTTGGCAGTGGCAAGACAATACCTTACGGTTAGCCGATGATCTCGATGACCTGGCCACTGGCTACAGTTCTGCCGCCCTCGCGGATTGCAAAACGGAGACCCTTGTCCATGGCGATCGGGTGGATCAGCTCGACATCAATCTCGGTGTGGTCACCAGGAAGGACCATCTCGGTGCCCTCAGGAAGCGTAACGGTACCGGTGATGTCCGTAGTCCGGAAGTAGAACTGCGGGCGGTAGCCGCTGAAGAAGCTCTTGTGACGGCCACCCTCTTCCTTGCTCAGCACGTAGACGGTGCCCCTGAACTTGGAGTACGGCTGGATGGACTTCGGCTTGGCAAGGACCTGGCCACGGACGACCTCGTTCTTGTCGACACCGCGGAGCAGTGCGCCAATGTTATCACCAGCCTGACCCTCGTCAAGCAGCTTGTTGAACATCTCGACACCGGTGACAACCGAGTCGCGGGTCGGGCGTACACCGACGATGGAGACAGGGTCGTTGACCTTGATGATTCCACGCTCGATACGACCGGTCACAACGGTACCACGGCCACTGATGGAGAAGATGTCCTCGATCGGCATCAGGAAGGGCTGGTCGACAGCACGCTCCGGAAGCGGGATGTAGGTGTCCATCGCCTCAAGCAGCTCGTCAAGGCAGCGAACCTTCTCGGGGTTGTCCGGCTCGTTCATTGCTTCGTAGGCAGAACCGCGGATGATCGGGGTGTTGTCGCCGTCAAAGCCGTTCGCACTGAGCAGGTCGCGCATCTCTTCCTCTACGAGGTCGATGAGCTCGGGGTCGTCAACCTGGTCGGTCTTGTTGATGAAGACGAGCAGGGTGGGAACGCCAACCTGGCGGGCGAGCAGGATGTGCTCCTTGGTCTGGGCCATGGCACCGTCAGTTGCAGCAACGACGATGATAGCACCATCCATCTGGGCAGCACCGGTGATCATGTTCTTGATGTAGTCGGCGTGGCCCGGGCAGTCGACGTGAGCATAGTGGCGGTTTGCACTCTGATACTCTACGTGACGGGTGTTGATCGTAATACCGCGCTCTTTTTCCTCAGGGGCGTTGTCAATCGAATCATAGGCAAGGGCCTTGTCACCAAACAGCTTGGCACAGTGCATGGTAATAGCTGCGGTAAGGGTAGTCTTGCCATGGTCAACGTGACCGATGGTTCCTACGTTTACGTGTGGCTTCGTCCTCTGAAACTTCTCTTTTGCCATCATTTCCTCCTTGTGACATTCCCTTAGCAGTCACAAAAAAAATTAATATGTGCTCATAAAGGCCCAAAGCCTTTACCATTCCCATTTGAGACAAACTAATCTGAGGACATGAATAAAGAGGATTCCAGAGGTCGGCAGGTCTGGAGGACCCATCCTGGCGACATGGTCAAAGTTTATAAAAAACTTCTTACCAACTGAAACCACCTTATCATTGGAGTCCAATAATCGGTTTGGCTCTGTACGCACACCACGGCCCAGCCGTGAGCGCACCTTTAGCACTATATGCGAAAGCATTTTTTATGTCAAGCAAATGCTGTGCATTAGTACACATAAAAAAATAGCCGGCTTGCAGTAAGCCGGCTGGATGTGGTTCTACCAGCGGAAGTGGCTGAAAGCCTTGTTGGCCTCTGCCATCCGGTGGGTGTCTTCCTTCTTCTTGAAGGCGGCACCAGTGTTCTGATAGGCATCGAGGAGCTCGGCTCCGAGCTTCTCAGCCATCGAACGGCCGTTTCTCGCCCTGGCTGCGGCAATAATCCACCTCATGGCAAGCGCCTCACGGCGGTTGTCACGAACCTCGATGGGGACCTGGTAGGTCGCTCCACCGACGCGGCGGCTCTTGACCTCGACGACGGGCTTTACATTGTCCAGTGCCTTGGTGAAGACATCGAGCGGCTGCTCGCCGGCCTTCTCCCCTGCACTCTCCATCGCCTCGTACATGATGCGGGTGGAGATCGACTTCTTGCCATCAACCATCATGCGGCAGATGAACTTATTAACAACGGTACTCCCATAGCGGGAATCAGGCAGGACTTCCCTGACGGGTGCACTTGCTCTTCTTGACATATGCTCTCTCCTGTCCTATCAAGCCTTAGGCCGCTTGGCACCGTACTTGGAACGGCTTCTCTTGCGATCGGCAACGCCGAGGGTATCCTTGGCGCCACGAACAATGTGGTACCGCACACCAGGAAGGTCCTTCACCCTTCCACCACGAAGCAGGACTACTGAGTGCTCCTGCAGGTTGTGCCCGATTCCGGGGATGTAGGCGGTCACTTCAATCCCATTGGAGAGGCGCACACGGGCGACTTTCCGCAGGGCGGAGTTCGGTTTCTTGGGGGTGACGGTCATGACCCTGGTGCAAACACCGCGCTTCTGGGGACATCCGTCAAGGGCAGGGGACTTGGTCTTGTGGACCACCTGCTTCCGGCCCTTCCTGATCAGCTGATTAATAGTAGGCATCGATTCGATACACTCCCTTTTCTTTCGTTGATCCTCCGACTCTCACATTGACGGGGATCTGCGCCGCCAAACGGCGGCACATCATATTACCAATCCGTACCCAGCATGGATGACCCTGGACATCAATCTTCATCGTTGTCGTCGGAATCATCACTTACGGATCTCATCTCCGCTATATCTTCATAGTCAAGGTCATCGTCCTCGATCATCTCCTGGCGTCGGCGCTCCTTGACGGCATCAACCTTCTGTTGCAGTGCCAGGAGCTCCTCATCCTTGAGCTTGATGTCACGATACTTGCGCATCCCGGTCCCCGCAGGGATCAAATGGCCGATGATGACGTTCTCTTTCAATCCGCGTAGCTCATCTTTACTACCAGCTATGGCAGCGTTTGTCAAGACCTTCGTGGTCTCCTGGAAGCTCGCGGCACTGATGAAGCTGTCGATGGACAAGCTCGCCCGGGTGATTCCCAAAAGCAGCGGGCGTGCCACGGCAGGCTCACCACCTTCGGTTATGACACGGTCGTTCTCCTCGAAGAAGCGGTACTTGTCGACCTGCTGGCCGTGGATCAGGTTGGTATCACCGACGTGGACGATCTCCACCTTGCGCAGCATCTGGCGCACGATGACGCCGAGGTGCTTGTCGTTGATCTGAACCCCCTGCATCCGGTAGACCTCCTGTACCTCATCGACGAGGAAGGACTGCAGTGCATTCTCCCCGAGGATGTCCAGGATGTCGTGCGGATCGGTCGATCCATCGCACAGCGGTTCGGCCGCCTCGACCGAGTCACCGTCACGAACCAAGAGGTTCTTGCCCATCGAGACCATGTGCTTGTACTCATGGCCGTAGGGATCGTTGACGATGATGGTCCGCTTGCCCTTGACGATCGGTCCGAAGCTGACCAGGCCGGAGACCTGGGCCAACACGGCGGCATTGCGCGGGCGTCGGGCCTCGAAGAGCTCGCCGACACGGGGAAGGCCCCCGGTGATGTCCTTGGTCTTGATCGACTCCTTGAGCAGCTTGGCCAGGACCATGCCCTTCTTCACCGAAGCGTTGTCGACCACCTGCAGGTACGAACCACCGGGGAGGAGGTAGACGGCGAGGGTATCGCCCTTGCCACCCTTCTCGCTGGTGATCTCGATACGCGGCTGCAGCGACTCAAGGCTGTGCTCGGTGATCTTCTTCTCGATGTTTCCGGTCTCCTCGTTGACCTCCTCGATGAGGGTGGTCCCGAGCTTGATGTCCACGAAGGAGGCAAAGCCATCCTCCTCGGCCACGATCGGCTCGCTGAAGGGATCGAAGGTGACGATCGGCTGCTTCGCCTCGACGTACTGTCCCGTCTCGACGTGGAGCTCACTGCCGGTCTTCACCATCTGCGTGGCGCCATGGCCGACAAGGAAGACCCTGCCATCGATGACCCGGACCACGCCGTTCTCGGTACTGGCGATCTCCTTCTTGCCCTTGATGTAGAGCGGCGCACCCTTGGCGGCAACCTGCCCATCCTCGACGAGCAGGGTATCGTAGCTCTTCGGCTCGATGACGCCATTGACGCGGAAGTACTCGACGTACCCCTTGCGGGTAAAGACGCTGACCCCATCATCCTCACGCTCGACACGGGTGCCGGTGATGGCGCCGATGAGCGTCGGGTAGTGGTAGCTGATCCGATTCTCCTCGGCATTGGTCGATGCGGTTCCACCGACGTGGAAGGTACGCATCGTCAGCTGGGTCCCCGGCTGTCCGATCGACTGTGCGGCGATGATACCCACCGCCTCGCCGATGACCACGGGCCGGTTGGTGGCCAGGTTGCGGCCATAGCACTTACGGCAGACGCCGTGCTTCGCCTCACAGGTGAGCACGGTGCGAAGCAGCAGGCCCTCGATGCCCGCCTCCTCGATCCGCTTGGCCGTCTCGTCGTCGATCTCCTCGTTGGCCGGTGCCAGCACTTCACGGGTGAAGGGATGGAGCACATCCTCGACCGGGGAGCGGCCGACGATCCGCTCGGCAAGCGATTCGACGATATCATCGCCGTCGCGCAGCGCTCCGCGCCAGATGCCGTTGATCGTATGGCAATCGTCCTCATTGACCACCACATCCTGGCTGATATCGACGAGGCGGCGGGTGAGGTACCCAGCCTCGGCGGTCTTGAGCGCGGTGTCGGAGAGACCCTTGCGGGCTCCGTTGGTGGAGATGAAGAACTCGATAATCGACAAGCCTTCCTTGAAGTTCGACTTGATCGGGAACTCGATGACGTCGCCCGACGGCTTGGCCATCAAGCCACGCATACCACCGAGCTGGCGGATCTGGGTCTTCGATCCACGGGCACCACTATCGACCATCATGAAGAGGGGGTTGAACCCCTTCTGGCTGCTCTTCAGCTCGCCCATCAGGGCGTCGGTGAGCTGGTCATTGGTCTGTGTCCATACCTCGATGACCCGGTTGTAGCGCTCCTCCTGGGTGATGTGACCCTGTCGGTACTGCTCCAGGATCCGCTGCTGCTCGGCGTTCGCCTTGTCGACCAGTTGCGTCTTGGCTTCCGGCACGATCATATCGGAGAGGCCGATCGTCGCCCCGAAGAGCGTTGCGTACTGGTAGCCGACATCCTTGATGGAGTCGAGCATATCGACGGCGATCGAGTTCTTGTTCGCCTTCAGCGTATCACCGATGAGGGCCTTCAGCTCCTTGTCCCCGAGCGTCTCGTTCTGGAACGGGATGTCCTTGGGCAGCGCAGCGTTGAAGATCACCCGGCCGGGGGTCGTCTCGACCTTGGTGCCGTCGGCGAGCTTGTAGCGAATCTTGGCGTTGTAGGAGAGCAGGCCACTGTCGATGGCCGACTCCAACTCGCCGATGTTGTCGTAGTACTTGCCCTGCCCTGCCGCCCCCTCCATCTCACGGGTCAGGTAGTTGATCCCGAGGACCATGTCCTGGCTGGGGTAGACGATCGGCTTGCCGTTCGCCGGGTCGAGCAGGTTCGTCACACTGAGCATCAAGGTCCAGCACTCAAGCTGGGCTGCATGGGTCAGCGGCACGTGCACGGCCATCTGGTCGCCGTCAAAGTCGGCGTTGTAGGCGTGACATACCAGCGGGTGCAACTTGATGGCCTTGCCATCGACAAGGACCGGATCGAAGGCCTGGATACCCAGGCGGTGGAGCGTCGGGGCGCGGTTGAGCAGCACCGGGTGCTCCTTGACCACCTCATCGAGGATTGCCCAGACGGCATCGGTCTCCTCTTCGACCAGGCTCTTCGCTTTCTTGATATTGTAGACCACACCGTCCTGCACGAGCTTCTTCATGATGAAGGGCTTGTAGAGCTCCAGGGCCATCTTGGAGGGGAGGCCGCACTGGTGCATCCTCAGCTCCGGGCCGACGACGATGACCGAGCGGCCGGAGTAGTCGACGCGCTTGCCCAGCAGGTTCTGGCGGAAGCGGCCCTGCTTGCCCTTCAGCATGTCGGCCAGCGACTTCAGCGGACGCTTGTTGGCGCCGGTGATCACGCGACCGCGACGGCCGTTGTCGAACAGGGCGTC
>CALFMX010000077.1 GCA_937902565.1 uncultured Spirochaetales bacterium | reverse complement strand
TTTCTTATTATGAGGCAACGACCCCCAAAGTTAGATTTTGTTATGAGGCATCACGTCATCAATCTATAGGAACAATCCTCATCTGGATGGGGGAACTCGACCACTCAATATACCCATGGGAAGTATAAAATTCACCAACAGTCAATATCGTCAAAACACACTCTCATTTGTGAGATTATCAGGCTATACCCTCTTGACCATATACCCTACGGGGGTATATATAGGAGTCATGGATAGTGCAGTACGGAAGAAGGCCGACGTCCGGCTCGCCCGGATCGAGGGCCAGGTAAAAGGGATTCGCAACATGGTGGAGAGCGGGCGCTACTGTGTCGACATTCTCCTGCAGCTGAGCGCGGTGATCAGCGCCTTGAAGAAGGTCGAGGACCTGGTGATGGAGAACCATCTCAACACCTGTGTCGTCGACGCACTCAAGAGCGAGGATGAGGAGCAGCGCAAGGAGAAGATCAAGGAGGTGGTGGATGTCATGGCGACATTCAGGCGCCAATAAAAAAGCAAGCATCCACAAAGATGCTTGCTATGGGCGATGCCAGGATTGAACTGGCGACTTCCACGATGTCAACGTGGCACTCTCCCGCTGAGTTAACCGCCCGATGTACAAAGAGGATAGTAGCTGAAATATTCAGCTCTGTCTAGAGGATATGAAAAATTCCCTGAGGGGAAGAGAGAGGAGTTTTTATGAAGACCACAATCAATACAACTGGCATGAGTTGCAGTCACTGCGAAAACCGGACCATCAACGCTCTCAAGGATCTTGATGACATCACGTCGGTGAAGGCCAATGCGAAGAATGGCAAGGTTGTCATCAAGCATACCAAGGAGGAGACCATCCAGAGGGCCAAGGAGAAGATCACAGAGATTGGCTACGAGGTACTCTCATGACAGAAATCCGTGTAGGCATAGAGGGGATGACCTGTGCCTCCTGCTCGTCGGCTGTCGAGCGCACGCTCAACAAGCTTGATGGCGTCGAACTTGCACGGGTGAACCTGGCAACCGAGACGGCCACCATCTCCTTTGACGAGGAGGATCTGAACCTTGATAAGATCAAGGCGGCGGTCAAGCGCATCGGCTACAGCGTCACCGACGCCGTCGATGCGCAGGCAAAGGAGGAGCAGAAGAAGCGCGAGCTGAAGGATCTGGGGAGGCGCCTCATCATCAACGCAATCCTCACTACCCTCTTGATGACCCTCTCCATGGGCTCTATGGTCGGCCTGAACCTCCCCTTCTCCGCTCCTATCAATGCACTCCTGCAGATGGCTCTTGCCACCGGCACGGTCATAGGAGGGCTGGCCTTCTTCACCAAGGGCTTCTCCCTCCTCTTCCGCCGGGAGCCGAACATGGACAGCTTGGTGGCCATCGGGACGACAGCGAGCTACCTCTACTCCGTATGGGGTGTGGTCCAGATCATCTTGGGTGACCATACAGCCCTGCACAACCACCTCTACTTCGAGGGGGTCGGCATGATCTTGACCCTGATCATGCTCGGCCGGTACCTCGAGCACAGGTCCAAGGGCAAGACCGGAGAGGCGATCCAGAAGCTGATGGAGCTCGCCCCGGAGAATGCCACCATCCTCGTCGACGGCGAGCAGCGGGTCATCGACGCAAGCGAAGTGAAGGTCGGCGACATCATCCTCGTCAAGCCCGGCGAGAAGTTGCCGGTTGACGGGGTCGTCACCAGCGGTCACAGCGCCATCGACGAGAGCCTGCTCACCGGTGAGTCGATCCCGGTGGACAAGGGAGAGGGAAGCGAGGTCTATGCGGCAACGCTCAACACCACCGGGGCTCTCCAGTACCGGGCCAGCAAGGTCGGCTCCGATACCGCCTTGGCCAACATCATCGCTCTGGTGCAGCAGGCCCAGGGCTCCAAGGCCCCCATCGCCCGGGTGGCCGACAAGATCAGCGGGGTCTTTGTCCCGATCGTCATGGGGATCGCCCTGCTCACCTTCATCGGCTGGATGGTGGCCGGCGCGGCCTTTGACCTCGCCATCCTCAGGGCGGTCAGCGTCCTGGTCATCGCCTGCCCGTGTGCACTTGGACTTGCCACCCCGATCGCCATCATGGTGGCAAGCGGCAAGGGGGCGAAGATGGGGATCCTCTTCCGCCACGCAGCCGCCATCGAGACGCTGCGCTCTGTCGACACCATCATCTTCGACAAGACCGGCACCCTGACCATCGGAAAGCCTGCGGTGACCGATATCATCGCCGATGATCCGCTTACGATGATGAGGATTGCCGCGACCCTGGAACTGGCCAGTGAGCACCCCCTCTCCAAGGCGGTGGTCACCAAGGCAGAGGAGCAGGGTCTCGCCCTTGGTGAAGCCTCAGGCTTCAAGGCGTTGGTCGGCAAGGGCATCGAGGGTACCGTCGATGGCTCCTTTGTCCGGATCGGGAACAAGAGCCTGCTCGCCGATGCGAACATCGAAGTGAGCAAAGCGGTCGATGATGAGATGGCACGCCTCGCCGATGAGGGGAAGACCCCCCTGCTCGTTGCCAGGGATACTACCTATCTCGGTATCATAGCTGTGGCCGATACACTTAGAACTGAAACCAAGGAGGCCATAGCCCAACTGAGAGGGCTTGGGATCAAGACGGTGATGCTCACCGGAGACAACGAGCGGACAGCGAAGGCGATCGCCGGCGAAGCCGGCATCGACACCTTCATCGCCGAGCAGCTGCCTGATGAGAAGGAGGCGACGATTGCCACCTACGCCAAGACGGGCAAGGTTGCGATGGTCGGAGACGGCATCAACGACGCCCCTGCCCTGGCCGCTGCCGATGTCGGCATAGCGGTAGGCAGCGCCACCGACGTGGCCCGTGAGACCGCCGACGTGGTTCTGGTGCGCAACAACCTCACCGACGTCACCAAGGCGTTCCTGCTCAGCAAGGCGACGATGCGCAACATCCATCAGAACCTCTTCTGGGCGTTCTTCTACAATATGTTGGGTATCCCGCTTGCCATCGGGTTGCTCGCCATCTTCGGAGGCCCCAGCCTCTCACCGATGTTCGCAGCCTTTGCGATGTCGATGTCCAGTGTCTTCGTCGTGACCAATGCGCTGAGGCTCAATAGGTTCAAGGAAGGCGTAATGACCAATCGGGCAGGGCTTCCATCCGGGGGCCCTGCTTTTCTACTTTGATGTAATCTTCAAACTCCAATAAATTCCATTGGCCTGCTTCTTCTGTTTGTTCTTCATCTTCATTTGCATTATTTGCAATACAAGGTATACTTATGACAGAAGAATTGGTGGTTAGTCGTATCGTCACAATCTAGTTTACCCGTATCAAAGTAGTTTTAGGAAGGTCCTGAAAGTCTAGATCGCCAATGGAGTAACACGCTTTCAGAGCCTCGATCGAGTTCTCTCCATAGGGAGCCCATCAAACATCAATACAAGTACCCCTATAAGATCATGTGCGTATGAGTTGCAGGCTGCATGAGCCTGCTATCTGTTCTGATTGGAAAGATTACTCTGCACTGAATACGAGGTAAGATTGCTATGAAGAGAAATATCGTGATGCTAACAGTTTTTTTGTTGCTAATTGTACTGTTCACCGGCTGTGAAGAGCAGCCTAAAACACTCAAAGTGTTGTTCGCCAACAACGGGTCAAATTATTCAATAACTGGCCTATGCGTTAAAGACTCGAATGAAAATTGGTCCACTTCATACATACCAGAAGGTAAAGAGCTTTATGTGAACCACTACATGGAGTTTACGTTACCGCTGAAAAAGGGAGAATCCGTTGAATACAAAGTGTCCGTAGTCAAGGACGAGACAACCGTATGGCTCGATACAATCAACGAAGATCCACTTGTTATTTTGCGTTGGTCTAATCCTATCCGCTATGCTGAGATTAGCATCAAAAACTCTTCTTTGGGTAATCCTGAAGTCACGATGGTGGGTGGGTATGACTACGTCTGGGATGAGGCAGATACCTTCACCAAGATTTCATGGTAGGACACACCAAGAGAACAACTATGTCTCAGATTTCTTGAGCAGCCTTGTTGACCGTAGCTCCAATGTTGGCTAAAAGACTTTCCTGCTCTGCAGTTTCCTACTCCCTTCAAAGCTCCTTAGTCCTGAAGGCACTCTACCCCCTCATAGTGGTAGCTTGCATCAATGCCCTCCATGAAGTATCAACGCCTTGAAACTAGTCACCCTGCGTACATCCAAAATCTCGTCAATGATTTACATTCCAAGGTATATTCATACCTATGCTATGACTATATACCTTTTTCTAAACCAAGCCCCTGATAGCACATTCCTCTTCTCTGTGTCTTTGTATATCAGGATTGACCACGTCCTCTTGACGTGTAAAGGGCTCCCCCTTACAGTAGAGAGGAGCCCTGACAAGGGGCCCTAGATTTGCCCCTTGATCTATATACCACTATCCGGTGGCACTGCAATGCCACCGGATAGTCTCTTTCTATAGCTTGAGATCCTTCTTCATCTGCTCGAACTCTTCGCGGTTAATCTCGCCTCTGGCGAAGCGCTCTGCAATGATGTTCTGGGCGTTGCTACCCTTGCTTACGTACTTCTTGGACGTTCTCACGATTGCAATGATCGAAAGGGCCAAGGCCACTGCGATAGCGAGGCACGCAAGACCCAACATCCAGGAGAACCCTCCATAGAATCCCAGCCGAACATACGGGCCCAACATACGGCCCCCATACAACAAAGAGTTATACATCATCAGACCTCCTATCTGAGTTGCTGTAGCAGTACCAAATACTCCTGTGTGGTGATCTCTCCCGATTCATAGCTTCGGTTGAGCAGCTCCAAGTCGCTGACTCTCACCCGCTGCGGTTCTGGGGTGCGGTTGACCACAAACAAGAAGACTCCAAAGACAACCATTATCAAAGTAAATGCTATGTTCATATTGCGCTCCTATTGTTCTCTATACACCTAATATCGGCAAACAAAGCGCTAGGGTCAACAAATCAGGGGTGTTGGGAGCCATCAGTACACACTTCTTCACAGAAGCTTCTATGATTATAAAACCTGGATGGTGCCCCAAGGCACAGTCTTGAGTAGTGCACAGTTAGGCATTGATTCTCTTTGTGATACTCAACAAACCAGACAGAGAGCCTGGCAGATAGAACGGTGGTAGGTGGCAGACATAATAGTGGCCCATCCTAATAAGATGGGCCACTGGATAGTTAACTTGTAAGAGTCAGCTTAGAAAGCAATTGAGACAGAGGGAGTGAGGCTGAAACCAGCGGCTTTGGTGTAAGCAGTGTCAAGTGCATACTTAACACCACCAAAGGTGTAGTTCGCACCAGCAGCAACCGTCGCGGTGTTTGCATTACCCAAGTCTACCATCTTCAAACTTGCACTAAGGCCAACACCCTTAATGGTGTAACCGGCGCCAACTTTCATGTTGTGAAGCTTGGCTGCATCCATCTGATATGCAACGTAGAGGCTAATACCCTCAATCTTTGTTGCAACATCAACGTTGAGTTCATTGGTCTCAGCGTCTACAAGGTAGATGTCTTCCAAGGTGACAGCAAGGTCGAAGTCAAGATCAGCGAGTTTCTTAATGTCAGCTTTTGCAGAAGCGATGATGCCATTGCCATTGTTGGTGAAGCCAAATGCAGCCGAAACGCCATCAACAGGATCAGCAGAGACGCCAACAACCATGTTAACAGGATCGGTAGAAGGATCTGCTGCAAAGTAAATCTCGACCATGTCTGCATAACCAAGGGTCAATGCAAGATTAGCACTGGTGGCGGAAAGACCACTGGACAATCCACCCTTGTCTGCGAATACGGACGGTGCATCCTTGCTAACACCACCCATGTGCAACGTCAGAGCTACGTCACCCATGTCAACACCTTCCTCAGCAAGAGCCTTGCTAAGATAGATGTCAGCAGTTGCCTTAATGTCCTTTTTGTTGGTGAAGTTGACAGCATCCAAACTTACCTTCCAGAAATCGCCAGCCACTGCAATCTTTGCAGTCTGTGCCTGATAACCAGTTGCCAAGTCAGCCTGAGCTACCTTGAAGGGATCAAAGGTGAGCTTATAGCCAGCCTTGAAAGAACCACTTACCTCAAGGGGTGTAGCAGCAGTCAATGTTACTGCAACCATGAGAACCAGCGCCAGAGTCAATACAAACTTTTTCTTCATGACGTAAATCTCCATTTTTTGCGTGAGAGTTTATTTGTAACATCAGTATGCTGATGCACTTTGTAAGCTGAATGGAAGAACATTGAGTGAATGATGGAATAGTGTTAGGATAAGGTATAGTTCATTGTATATCTGTGTGAATATTGTGACAATGTGTGTTATTTGTGTGTGGAATTGTGTTGTATGTGTTTGAAAAGAAGGTTACAGAGACAATTCCTTTTACACTGTCAATAACATTGCCGTACATATCCAATTTCACTACCATACAAATATGATATACCTTTTTGCATCCGACATTCACGGTAGTAGCTCTGCAACAGAGAGGCTACTAGACGTCTTCCAGCAGACCAATTCCAAAAAACTAATTCTGTTAGGGGATCTCTTGTATCACGGTCCTAGAAATGCCCTTCCCAGTCAGTATAACCCACAATTAGTTGGTATGCTACTAAATAAGGTGTCAAATTCCATAATTTGTGTACGTGGAAATTGCGAAGC
>CALFMX010000076.1 GCA_937902565.1 uncultured Spirochaetales bacterium | reverse complement strand
AATCTCAGGCAATGCCTGGTCGAAGCCCCGGGGGAGGTCGAGCGGGGGATAACAGTACGCTTTACGCCCCCGCTTGGAGATGTCGATCAACAATGGTTCACTCACTTCAATACCCTCCGGGCCGCGGCGAGGTAGAGCTCAAGCTCCTCACGGCTCCTCTTCTCGGTGACTGCTACCAGCAGGACCAGGTCATCGGAACTCTTGCGCGTCATGCTGGAGAGGCGCACACCGGCAAAGATCCCCTCGTTTCGTAGCTCCTGCAGGAATTTCCGCATCCGCTTGGCATCGTTGAAGACCAGCGGGAACTCACACCAGAAGGGCTTGTCCCAAATGATGGTGACCCCTGGCAACTGGGCAAGGTGGTAGGCAAGGTAGTGGGCCTTTGCGTAGCTCTGCTGGGCTGCCTCGACCATCCCTCCCCATCCGAGGCTGGAGAGGTGGATGGTGGTCATCAGGGCGGCAAGGGACTGGTTGGAGCAGATGTTGCTCGTAGCCCGTTCGCGTTTGATGTGCTGCTCGCGTGTCTGGAGCGTCAGCGTATAGCCACGCCTGCCCTCCTTGTCCACGGTGGCTCCCACCACCCGACCGGGGATCATTCTCAGCAGGGCCTTGGTCACCGCCATATAGCCACAGGAGGGGCCGCCAAAGGCGAGTGGCAGGCCCAGGGCCTGGGTATCGCCGATGGCGATGTCGGCACCCCACTCCGCCGGGCTTCGCTGGATAGCCAGCGAGAGGGGATCGGCACTGATGGCCAGAAGCGACCCATTGGCGTGGAGCAGGTCAGCGATGGAGGTGTAATCCTCCAAGAGACCGTAGCGGTTGGGACTCTGGACGATCAGACCGGCGACCTGGGAGTCGAGAAGGCTCTGAAATTGGTCAAAGTCTGCGATCCCCTCCCTCTCGGGAACCAGCTTGATCGAGTATTCGGTCCCATGAGCCCAGGTTTCCAGGACCTTCAGGGCGAAGGGGTGGATCGTCTCGCTGACGAGGACCACCGAAGACTGTTTCTTTGCCTCGATCATCAGGCTCGCCGCCTCGGCTGCGGCATTGGCCCCATCGTAGAGGGAGGCGTTGGCAACATCGAGGCCGGTAATCTCACAGATCATCGATTGGAACTCATAGATGGCCTGGAGCAGGCCCTGGCTCATCTCCGCCTGGTAGGGAGTATAGGTGGTGACAAAGGAGGGCAGTGAGGAGAGCGCCTTGACGGTGGCAGGGATAATGTGGTCGTAGCATCCACAGCCCAAGAACGGGATGCCCCGGATATTGCGCTGGGCGATCGAGTCGATCATCCGCTGCACCTCGTCCTCGGTCCTCCCGTGGCTGATCGGAACTGAATCCTCGAGCTGCAGGTCGGCTCCCAAATCGCTGAAGAGTTCATCAATACTCTCGACCCCGATGGCTTCCAGCATCATGCGCCGGTCTGCATCGGTATGGGGAATATAGGGGTATATCATGGGTACCTCCAGGTACGTGGACAGACTACTGCCGCCCATTACAAGGCGGCAGCAGGTAGATCAATCATAGTGTGGCAAGAAAATCAGCATACTCTGACGCGTTGAGCAAGCCACCTACGCCCTCCGGGGCAAAGGGGCTCAGCACATAGAGGTGGTTTGCATAGCAATCCTCGTTGATCAGCTCAGGCGAGCCATCAAGCTCCTCATTGACCAGGCTGACCGTCCCCTCGATGGGGTTGATGATCGCACTGGCCGCCTTGACGCTCTCGACCGTGGCGATCTCATCACCCTGCTCATAGCGTTCACCGAGCGGGGGGAGCTCGACATAGACAATCTCCCCAAGCTCAGCCTGGGCGTGGTCGGTGATGCCTACGTACGCCTTCTCACCCTCGATGCGGACCCATTCGTGCTCTTTGCTATAGCGTAGCGTCTCCAAAATCTTGCTCATTCGGTCACCTCCAACCATCGTCAATGCTACCATCAGCCACCGCTGTTGTATAGTATCAGCTGAAATGGGCCTGCAGGAAGGGCAGATCCAGCTCAGGATAGAGGGGGAAGCGGTCGAGCAGTGCCACCACTCGCCTTCTCGCCTCATCACGCACAGCCTCATCGGTCACGGTCTTCGCCTTGCTCGGTTTTCCTGCGTTCGCCCCCTTCGTCAGGATTGCTGCCTTGGTGTTGTTGAGTACCAGGGCGATGATGGCTGCCACCTCCTCCATCTCACCGGTCCCCATCCCCAAGGTGGTGAGCGCCGGTGTACCGATCCTCAGTCCACTGGTGTACCAGGGCCCGTTGGGGTCAAAGGGTAGCGAGTTGCGGTTGAGCGTCACACCACACTCCCTGAGGGCACCCTCGGCCTGCCGGCCGTTGAGGCCGAAGGAGCGCACATCGAGAAGCATGAGGTGGTTGTCACTGCCTCCGGTGGCTACCGTGATGCCCTCCTTGATACAGGCCGCGGCCAGCGCCTTCGAGTTTGCAACGATCTGCTTGGCATACACTTCAAACGACGGGTCGAGCGCCTCCTTCAACGCAATCGCCTTGGCGGCCATGACGTGGGGAAGCGGTCCACCGAGAATGATCGGGCACCCCTTGTCGAGGCTCTCGGCAAACTCCTCGGTAGCGAGCACCATGCCGCCCCGCGGTCCTCTCAGCGTCTTGTGGGTGGTGGTGGTCACCACATCGGCCCACAGGACGGGGTTGTTCTCCCCGGTGAAGACCTTGCCTGCCACCAGACCGGCAAAGTGGGCCATATCGACCATGAAGACAGCGCCGACACTCTTGGCAATTTCACTCATCCGCTTGAAGTTGATCGTGCGCGGGTAGGCGGAGTAGCCGGCTAGCAGGATCAAGGGCTTGATCTTGTTGGCAAGGCGCTCGATCTCATCGTAGTCGAGCAGCCCCGTCTCCTTGTTGACGCTGTAGCTGTATGCATCGAACATCTGAGCCGAGACGTTCTGCCGATAGCCGTGGGTGAGGTGGCCCCCACTGTAGTAATCCAGGGCCAGGAGGCGTTGGTTTCCCATCTTCTCCCTAATTCTATCCCAATCCTCCCGGCTCAGGTCCGAAGGATTGGTGATGCCCATCTCGGCGAGGGCGGGAACCTGGATACGGGTACTGAGGATCGCCCAGTAGGCAACGAGGTTTGCATCCGCTCCGCTATGGGGCTGCACATAGGCGTGCTGGGCACCGAAGAGCTCCTTGGCGTACTGGCAGGCGAGTGCCTCGATCGCATCAACGTTCTCACAGCCGGCGTAGAAGCGATGGTAGGGGTACCCCTCGCTGTACTTGTCAGTGAGGAGGTTCCCCATGGCGAGCTGGGTGGCCATCGAGGAGAAGTTCTCGCTGGCGATGAGTTTGAGGTGACTGCGCTGGTCGGCCAGCTCATTGACAATCCGCTTTGCCACTTCACCATCGACTGCTGCTATCTGGTCAAGCGCAGCGGTATAGGAGACCATTGCGGCTTCAATCTGCGTTCCACGGGCCAAATATGCGTTCAATGCACTCTCTTTTGCCATCTTGTCACCTCATGTTTGCTCAATAGTATTTGGCATATCTTGCCGTTGTATGCGTCTATTGTCAACGCAGTGACAGAAAATCGAACATGGGTACAGAAGAAAACACCACCGGGGAACATCCTCGGTGGTGGTATGAAACGTCGATATACGGGTCAGCTGGTCGCCTTGAGCGGTTGTGATTCGACCTTGACCCGCTTCTCCCTCACCTCTCCCGGCTTGAAGCGAGCGCCAAGGATGTTGACCCCGGCGACCATGATGATCGAGATCGCGATCATGATCAGGCCGAGGGCCGAGAGGCGGCCCCACTGCCCATCCTCGCTGAAGCGGAGGATCTGGATGGCAAGCACCTCGGTGCCCGGACGGCTGAGAACAGCCGAGAGGGAGAGCTCGCGGAAGAACATCGTGGCGAGCAACACCCAGCTGGAGACGATGCCCGGTACCAGCAGCGGGATGACGATGCGGCGCATCGTCGTCGCGAAGGAGGCCCCACAGACCAGGGAGGACTCCTCCAGGCTGCCGTGGATCTGCACAAACGCACTGGTCATCGGCCTGATGCCGTAGGGCAGGTAGGTGGCGACGTAACTGAAGAAGAGCGCCCAGATCGTGGCATAGATCGGGGTGCGGACAAAGTACCACATGAAGCCGATACCGATGACGATACCCGGGAACGAGAAGGAGAGGAAGCTGATCGACTCCAAGAACCCCGATGCCTTGCTCTTGATCTTGACGATGACATAGGCGACGAGGACGGAGAGGAAGGTCCCCACTGTCGCCCCCACGAGACAGAGGAAGAGGCTGTTCTTCAACGAGCGCAGGGAGATTGGATCCTTGATGACCACCCGCCAGTTCTGCAGGCTCATCGCCGCGAATGCCTGTTTGCCCGGCACCATCACATAGGGGACGAGCGAGGTGTAGAGGAGGACAAGGACCGGCAGGACGATGAGGATGAAGGAGATCAAGAGCAGGATGATGAACAGGGGGATTTTCCCCTTGCGCAGCTGGACCACCGATGGCTTGAAACCACGGCTGCTGACGGTCACGAACTTGTCGCTGGCCCTGGTGAAGTAGCGGTAGACGTAGATCAAGCCCACTGAGATGACCAGGATGCTCATCCCGATCGCCGCCGCCTTGCCGTAGTCGGCGATCAGGCTTACGGTGATGACCCGGTAGATGAAGGTGCTGAGCACATAGACGCGACCCGGCATGCCGAGGACCGACGGGACGCCAAAGGAAGCGAGGGCACGCACGATGCAGAGGATGAAGGCTGCCATGATGGCGGGCCTGAGGATCGGCAGGGTGATCCGCATGAGCGTCTTGACCGGTCCGCTCTTGAAGACCCGCGACGACTCCTCGAGCGAGGCGTCAAAGGAACCCATCGCCGGAGCGATGATGAGGTAGGCGATCGGCATGTCCAGCAGCCCCTCGACCAAGACCATCCCCGGGAGGGAGTAGATGTTGAAGGGCGCCGATGAGAGTGAGAAGGCCCGCATCAACCACATATTGAGGATCCCGTTCGAGGGGTTGAGCAGCAGTGCCCAGCTGACACCGAAGAGGACGTGGGGAATCATCATCGGCATGACCGACAGCACCTTGAAGAGGAACTTGAAGGGGATGTCGGTCCGGGTATTCAGATAGGCGAGAAAGAGTGCCAGGATCGTGGCGAAGGCCGCCGACCCGACGACAAAGATGGCAGTATTGCCCAGGACAGAGAAGAGCATCGGGTCGGTGTAGACGGAGATGTACTTCTTGAGGGTGAAGTTGCCGAATGAGTGAAGGCTATTGGAGAAGCTCCCCATAACCAACATCAAGACCGGGGCAACGGTGAGCAGGCTCACCAGAACAATAAGGGCATAGGTCAGGTTCCGCTCTCTCTTCAGCATGCTCCCTCCCCTACTTCGAGACGAGCAGGCATTGCTCGGCCTTCACGTTCAGGGTAACACGGTCACCCTCGTTGTACCGGGTCATCGGATCGAGCTTGGTCATGATCCGGATTCCGTTGACGTCGACTTCAGTCTCGTACATCTCCCCGACAAAGCTCATCTGAGAGATGGTCCCATCGAGGTGGTTCACATCATCGCCCTCGACCTTCCCGAATTCGATGAACTCCGGCCTCAGGCAGAGGACGAGCTCATCATCGGGGGCGAAGCTGCGCTTCTGGCAGCGTATCGGGCCCACTGCCGTATCGACGAATGTGTACGCTTCGCCCTGCTCCGTGATCGTGGCAGGGATGAGGTTTGCCCGCCCGATGAAGTCAGCGACAAACTGGTGGTCTGCATCGAAGTAGATCTTCTTCGGGCTGCCCAGCTCGACAATATGGCCCGCATTCATCACACCGATGGTGTCCGAGAGGGCCAGGGCCTCAACCCGGTCGTGGGTGACGTAGACTGCGGTGATACCAAGGTCGCCCAAGAAGGTCTTGAGCTCCTTGCGCGTCTCCTCGCGCAGCTTTGCATCGAGGTTTGAGAGCGGTTCGTCAAAGAGGATCACCTTCGGTTCGGCAACCAGGGCGCGAGCGAGGGCAACGCGCTGCTGCTGGCCACCGGAGAGGCGGGTGGAGGGGCGACTCTCGAACCCCTCCAACTGCACGAACTTCAGGGTCTTGGCCACCCGGGCGGCTATCTCCGCCTTGGGCAGCTTCATATTCTGCAGGGGGTAGGCGACGTTGTTGAAGACGTTCATGTGGGGCCAGATGGCGTAGGTCTGGAAGACCATCCCCAGTTGTCGCTTCTCGGTGGGAACGTAGATGCCCTTCTCCTTCGACCACACGATGGTATCGCCGATCTGGATCTCCCCCTCATCGGGGGTCTCCAGGCCGACAATGCACCTGAGCAGGGTCGTCTTGCCACAGCCCGAGGGGCCGAGCAGGGTAAAGATCTTGTTAGCCTCGATATCGAGGTCCACCCCATCGAGGGCGTTGATCACCTTTCCCTCACTATAGTAACGCTTCTTCAATCCTCTGATCTTGATTTCCATCGTCTACCTTGCCTGCATATATGTGTGCTTACTTCAGCGAGAAGATCTTGTCGAACTCCGCGCCCCACTTCTGTAGCTCATCGTCTGAGAGCTCACGGATGGGAATGACCTCGATATCGCTGATTCCGTCAATCGGGGGATAGACACCCGGTGCAATGACGTACTCACCGACATCGTTGGCCAAGCGGCCGGCGGCATCGGTATCGAGCCAGTACTCGAGGAACTGCTCCGCACCACGGGGGTTCGGAGCTCCCTTGGTGAGCGCGATGGCACGCGGCGAGCCGAGCATCGGGGAGATCTTGGCGTAATCGAGCGGTGCCGGGGCGTGGGTCACGATGTACTTGGGCATCGAGATGCCAATCTTCTTCTCGCCACTGGCCAAGGGCGCAGGGGTCGGGCCGAAGGAGGCGACGAACATCGGCTCATTGGCGGCAAGGCCGGCAAGGAAGGTTCTCCACTCAGCTTCGCTGGCAAAGACGTTCTCCTTCAAGCCGACGAGCCAGCTGATGGTGGTGGCGTGGGTTCCCGGGTCGGCCATGACGATGTGGCCCTTCCACTTCGGGTCGGCAAGGTCCTGGTAGCGCTTGGGCGCCTCCTCGGGCGTTACAAGATCGGTGTTGTAGATCAGACCGACATACTCGATGCCAAAGAGGTAGATGCCATCCTTCTTCGCCCAATCAGGGTAGTCGGCGGCAGACTTGGCCTCGTACTTTGCCAAGACCCCCTGGTCACGCAGAATCTCCAGGATCGGCAGCGGACCCTGCACCACATCGGCGGTAAGCTTCTTCGCCTCCACCTCGGTGAGGATTGTCGATACATAGCGGGCTGTGGAGAGGCGTGTATACTCGACCTCTGACCCGGTGGTCTTGTTGTAGTGCTCCAGAATCGGCTCGATAGCCGTGATATTTGCATAGAGGGAGACCTTTTTTGAAGTTACTTCTTCAACTGTCTCCGTCTTGCCTGCAGCAAAGACCATACCCGTGATGACAAGAACCAAAGCGAGAACCATCATGGTTTTCTTCAGTTTCATACCTTCCTCCATTTTTTAGATCGGATAGTTAAAAAACCATAACACGCGCCCATAGCGGTGTCAAACAAAAGCGATGTCCAGAACAAAGACAAGAAAATACATGATGTATCGTACCTTTCCATTAGTTTTCCGTTACTTTTTACACTTTTTGTTGCAATTTGCCTCATTTGTCCCATAGAATGAACCGATGATTTCCTCATTACAGGGGATCACACACATACATCACAAAAAGAGAGTATTTAGGTATGGCAGAGCAAAAGCAGCGAGAGACGTTGGGCAGTAGGCTTGGATTCATCCTCCTATCAGCAGGGTGTGCAATCGGATTGGGCAACGTCTGGAGGTTCCCCTTCATCACCGGACGGTACGGCGGGTCTGCCTTTGTGCTCATCTATATCATCTTCCTCATCATCCTCGGCCTCCCGGTCATGGTCATGGAACTGGCCATCGGGCGGGCAAGCCAACAGAACATTGGCCTGGCCCTTGGTACCCTCACCCCGAAGAAGAAGGGGTGGGCACTCTACGGCAAGCTCGCCATCGTAGGCAACTACACCCTCATGATGTTCTATACCACCATCACCGGATGGCTCATCGCCTGCTTCTTCCACACCCTCAAGGGGGACTTCGTCGGTCTCGACACCGCGGGGGTGGGTGCCTTCTTCTCCGGCATGCTGGAGAATCCGGGGATGATGACCTTCTGGATGGTCCTTGCCGTCATCCTCGGGTTCCTTCCGGTGGCGCGTGGCCTGCAGAGTGGGGTCGAGAAAATCACCAAGTGGATGATGATCGGCCTCATCCTCTTGATGGTCGCCCTCTCCTTCAACAGCCTGACACTGAAGGGGGGCAGCGAGGGGCTCAAGTTCTATCTGGTGCCGAACTTCTCAAACCTCATCAACCATGGCTTCTTCGAAGCTGTCTATGCGGCGATGGGCCAGGCGTTCTTCACGCTCAGCCTCGGCATCGGATCGATCGCCATCTTCGGCTCCTATATTGACAAGAAGAACCGCCTTACCGGAGAAGCGGTCCGCATCATCACCCTCGATACCGTCGTGGCCCTGGCCAGCGGCCTGATCATCTTCCCCGCCGCCTTCGCCTACGGTGTACAGCCCGATGCCGGCCCCTCCCTCATCTTCATCACCCTGCCCAACGTCTTCAACCAGATGGCAGGTGGCCGCTTCTGGGGCACCCTCTTCTTCATTTTCATGAGCTTTGCCGCCCTCTCCACCCTCATTGCCGTCTTTGAGAACATCATCAGCTACTGGATCGATGCGAAAGGAACGAGCCGAACGAAGGCGGTCCTCATCAACACAATCGCCATCGCGATCCTGAGCCTTCCTGTAATCCTCGGCTTCAACAAGTGGTCACATTTCACACCCTTCGGCCCCGGCACCAACGTGCTGGACCTTGAGGACTTCGTTGTCAGCACCACCTTGCTGCCTCTCGGCTCGCTGATCTTCACCCTCTATTGCACCTGGCGCTACGGCTGGGGGTGGGACAAATTCATAGAGGAGGCCGACAGTGGAACCGGCATGAAATTCCCCTCGAAACTGCGCATTTACTTCAAGTACGTCCTACCTGCTATCATCATCGCTATCTTCATCAAGGGATATTTTGATATTTTCCACGGTTGACAGAAGTGGGGGCAATGCCTATAATTTCCTAGCATTCAAGCAAATATTACGGAGGATTTGTGGCTAAAGAAGAAGCAATAGAGGTGGAGGGCATTGTAAAAGAAGCGCTCCCCAACACCATGTTCCGCGTGGAACTACAGAACAAACACGTCATCCTTGCCCACCTGTCGGGCAAAATGCGCAAGCACTATATCCGGATCGTCCCCGGCGATACCGTACGGGTTGCCATGTCGCCCTACGACCTTACCAAGGGGCGCATCATCTACCGCGAGCGGTAATAGCAGATAAAAGGCCGGAAACACTCCGGCCTTTGCTTGCTTCCTATCTCCTCTTCAGGATTATCCAGATCACCCCGCTGCCGCCATGGCGCTCCTTTGGGGTATACGCTTCCCGTACAACACCGCTGAGCCTGATCTGTGACAGCGCTGCATCACGCAACAGCGAGTAGCCCTTCTCATTGTGCAACCCCTTGCCGGTGATGATGGCGACTTTGCGCAGTTTGCCAAAATCGGCTTCCCTGAGGAAGTCCGCACTCGCCTTCTCCGCCTCCAGGACAGTCAGGCCATGGAGATCCAGCGTCGCCTCCGGCTCCAGTGCGCGCAACTCTGCAATGGTCAGCTCCGTGCGCTCCGCTCGTCGTTCACTCTTCAAGCTCGCCTCGATCGCCTTCTCCTCATCACGCTCCTGGCTCCACTGTCGGTAGGTGTTGGCGAAGGACCAGACGGCCTTCTCACCTCGCTCGCTGTCCAGCTCTGCCTTCTCCTCCAGCGCCTCAGCCATCTCCTTGGACGGGGTGATAGCTCCTGTCGGCCTCTCCTTCTTGTTCTGTTGAGGCACCTGTGGCTGTTGCGTCTTCCCCCCGCTCCCCTCGAAAGCATCGAGCAGGGCCCCGAAGTCCTTGGTCGGCTTGTAGGGGGCGCTCTTCTTTTGAGGCCCGGCAGCGCTCTTTACCTCTGGCTTCTCCTTCTCGCCCTCCCAGGCGGCAAGGATCTCACCGAAGGAGACAGTGCTCTTCTTGCGCGGGGCAGTGGCTGCCGTACGCTTCGGCAGCTCTCCAAGCTCCTCTGTCCGCTCCCAACTCCTGAGCACATCGGCGAAGTCGGCGGAGGGGTCGTAGCCGGAGACGATTGGTTTCTTGGGCTGCCTAGATGAATCAAGACGGTCTGGGTCAACCGTCTTGATTCTCAAGGTGGGCTTGTCCTTGGTCTTGGCCATCAGACCTCCCTCACGTCCAGCAGTTGGGTCACAAACGGCTTGATGATCTCAACCACCTTCGCCATCGGGGCCCCCTGGACCTTGACCGTGCAGATGGCATTGGTCGGGTCGGTGCCCATGAAGGTGCCGAAGGCGATGATGTCCATGCCTGCCTCGCTGAGCGCCTGGCTGATCTTGGCGATGGTGCCCGGCTTGTCGTCGACGATGAAGGAGACACGCACACCATAGTGGCGCGCTCCGAAGAGCTCGAGGAGGATCTTGAACATATCGCTCTTGCTGACGATACCGATGAGGCGGTCTCCGTCAAGGACCGGTAGACTGGAGAGGTCCTGGTCGACCATCATCCGCGCAGCCTCCTCGACCGTGGTGTCCTTGGTGATGGTCACCACATTCTTGCTCATCAGTTTCTTGACGGTAAGCTTGCTGAGCAGGTATGCCATCTCATGGATCGAGAGGGTACTCGCCGGCGATGGGGTTGCGTAGAGGATGTCCTTCTCGGTGATGATCCCCACCAACTTCTTATCACGATCGAGAACCGGCAAGCGGTGGACCTTCTCCTGCTTCATCAGGTTGGAAGCCTCCGCAATGGACATGTCGGGGGTTGCCGTCACTGGATTGCGTGTCATTCTTCGTTCGATAATCATGTATCTCTCCTACCAACCATCTCTACTCTCCATCATAAATCATGGACTGCCTAATTTCCAGCCATTATTCCCCTAGGTACGCTGCCCTGACCTGCTCATTCTCGAGCAAGGCTGCACTGCTGTCCTGCAATACCACCCGCCCGTTCTCCAGCACATACCCCTCATTCGAGGCCCTCAGTGCCATACGGGCGTTCTGTTCCACGAGGAAGACAGTGACCTTGTCCTGCTTGTTGATCAAATCGATCTTCTCGAAGATGTCAGCGATGACCAGCGGGGCAAGGCCGAGCCCCGGCTCGTCGAGGAGGATCATCCTCGGCCCGCTCATCAGGGCACGGGCGATGGCCATCATCTGCTGCTCGCCTCCGCTGAGGGAGCGGGTCTTCTGCCGCTTGCGCGCCCCGAGGATCGGGAAGAAGTCATACATCGCCTCCTTACGCTCGGCGATGAGCTTGTCATCGCGCACCAGGAAGGCGCCCATGTCCAGGTTCTCCTCAACCGTCATGTCGGCAAAGACACGCCTCCCCTCGGGAACGAGGGCGATGCCACGGGCAGCGATCAGATCAGTGGTGATGTGCTTGTGCCGCTCCTTGCGCGTCATGATGCTCTTCGCCTTGCAGATCTCCTCCCCATCGAAGGTGATTGTTCCGCTGACGAGCGGCTCCTGGCCCATGATGGCCTTGAGGAGCGTCGACTTGCCACTTCCATTGGCGCCGATGAGGCAGACGATGTCCCCCTCATTGACGTGCATGCTCACATTTTTGAGCGCACGGATATTCCCGTAGGAGACACTGATATCATCTATGCTGAGCAGCTCTTTCATCACTCTTCCTTCCCTAGGTATGCTTCGATGACGTCCTGGTTGCGTCGGATCTCGTACGGGGTCCCCTCGGCGAGCTTCTGCCCGTAGTTGAGCACGGTGATCGTATCACAGATCGACATCACCAGCTTCATGTCATGCTCGATGAGGACGACGGTGATATCCAGGTCACGGATCTTCCGGATGATAGTCATCAGGTGGTCGGTCTCCTGGGGGTTCATGCCGGCAGCCGGCTCATCAAGGAAGAGGAGCTTGGGGTCGGTTGCCAGGGCACGGGCAATCTCAAGCTCGCGCTGCTTGCCATAGGGCAGGTTCTTGGCAAGCTCATCCTTCATCCCCTCCATGTCAAAGAACTCCAGCCACTCGCACGCCCGCTCGTAGATCTCCTCCTCCTCCTGGTGCAGGCGGATATAGCTGTTGAACGCATTGAGGAAGCGGCCCTTGGTCTCGCTCTTGCCGGTCTTGAAGTGGCGCCCGATCATCACATTCTCCACCACCGTCAAATCCTTGAAGAGGCGGATGTTCTGGAAGGTGCGGGCAATGCCCATCCGGCAGATCTTGTGGGCAGGAGAGCCGGTGATATCCCTTCCTGCGAAGATGACCCGTCCATGGGTCGGGACATCGAGGCCGGTGATGTTGTTGAAGAGGGTTGTCTTGCCTGCACCGTTGGGGCCGATGAGGCCGGTGATCAAGCCCTCCTCAACAGAGAAATTCACTTTGTTGACAGCAACGACGCCGCCATAGGCACGCGTCAGGTCCAGGGTCTCAAGCAGGGTCATCGCTTGCCTCCCTTCTTCCTATAGGTGATCTGCTCTCGACCCAGAAGGCCCTGGGGACGCCAGATCATCATGATGACGAGGATCAAGCCGAAGAGGATCTGCTTGAACTGTGGGGGGATGACAGCCGTCAGGCCGGTGAGCTGGGGCAGGTAGCTGATGAGCTGGATGATGAAGGCTCCGAGGATCGAGGCCTTGAAGTTGCCCATACCCCCGAGGACGACCATGCAGAGGACCATGACACTGACCATGAAGGTGTAGGTTCCCGGTGATACGCTCAGCGTGAATGCGGCCTGGAAAGAGCCGGCGACCCCGGCGACACTCGCCCCGAGGATGAAGGCGTAGACCTTGTACTTGGTGATGTTGATCCCCATCGACTGGGCGGCGATCTCATCCTCACGCACCGCAGCGAGGGCGCGGCCCATCCGCGACCGTGCGAGGCGTTGGAAGAGGAGGTAGGCGACAAGGACGGCGATGCTCAGCACGACCAGGAAGGCGTACTTCTTGTAGGGGTTGACGACGAAGCCGAAGATGGTGATCATCGGGATCTTCTGGATGCCCATCGGACCATTGGTCAGGGAGTCCCAGTTGTTGAGCACATTGCGCACGATCTCACCGAAGCCGAGGGTGGCAATGGCGAGGTAGTCACCCTTGAGCCGGAGCGTCGGAAGCCCGATCAAGAGGCCGAAGAAAGCCGAAAAGAGCGCGGCTGCCGGCAGCGTCGCCCAGAACGACCATCCGTAGCGGGTGGCCAGGATTGCCGTGGCATAGCTGCCGATGGCAAAGAATCCCGCCTGGGTGAGGCTGAGCATCCCACCATAGCCGGTGATGATGTTCTGTCCGAGGGCCATCAGGGCATAGATGCCGGTATAGATCAAGATCAGCAGAAAGAAGTTCCACATATCACACCTTCTCCTTTTCGACCTTGCCGAAGAGCCCCTCTGGGCGGATCAAGAGGATGAGGATCAGCACGCCGAAGGCGATGGTGTCCTTCAGTCCGGTGGGGATGCCGAAGATCGCCACGCCGAAGGTCTCGAGGAGGCCGAGCAGGATACCACCGAACATCGCCCCGCTGATGTTGCCGATACCGCCGACAACCGCGGCGACGAACGCCTTGAGGCCGGTCATCGTGCCCATGCTGGCGTAGACCTTGAAGTCAAGGGCGATGAGGATGCCGCCGACGGCTGCCAGGGCACTCCCGATTGCAAAGGTCAGGGAGATGACCCTGTCCACATTGATGCCCATGAGCATCGCGGTGGGTTGGTCGAGGCTGGTTGCCCGCATCGCCTTGCCCATCCGCGTCCGGTTAACAAAGAGCCTGAGGGCGATCATCATCACGAGGCTGACGACGAGGATCAGGATCTGGTGTGGGGTGATCACCACCTGGGCGATGGTGATCGGGGTGTTGTCAAAGGGGTAGTTGAACTTCCTCGACCGGGTGCCGAAGGCCCAGGCGGCCCCGTTGGAGAGGATGAACGAGACCCCGATTGCGCTGAGCAGCGGCGCAAGGCGTGTCGCCTGGCGCAGCGGCCTGTAGGCAACGCGCTCGATGAACACACCCAATAGCGCGCTGAGGCCCATGGAGACGATCATCGCCAGGAAGAAGGAGATGATCGTCCACACCCCCAGGGGGGCGGAACCCCTGAGCCAATCGAAGACAAAGAGGCCGATGAACGCCCCTGCCATCAACACATCGCCATGGGCGAAGTTGATGAATTTGAGGATGCCGTAGACCATCGTATACCCAAGGGCGATCAGGGCATAAATCCCCCCGAGGGTCAATCCATTCATCAAATGTTGGAAGAATTCAGCAATTCCCACGCTGGTCGCTCCTTGAAATATCGAAAACTAACACAAATAATACCATGAAAAGGCCGGTGGTCACAACACACCGGCCTTTGGTAATCCACACGCACAGGATCACAGACCTCAGTCGATCTGTACGAGCTCTCCGTCGACGACGGTGAAGGTGCCCAGGTACTCAGGAGTGGTCTTGTTGACCTTGTAGAGCCCCTGATAGGCGACCAGATCCCCGTTCTCGGCAAAGTTGACCGTTCCGGTGACACCCTGATAATCCTTGGTGGCCGCCACGGCGTCACGTACCGCCTTGCGGTCGAACTTGCCGGTAGCCTTGTAGACCTTGTCCATCGCAGCGAGCAGGATGTTGGTGCCGTCGAAGGCGTTGGTGGCAAAGCTATCCGGTCCCACACCATACTTGGCAGTATAGTCGGCCACGAACTTGGCGTAGGAGGGGCTCTCCTTGACCTTCGCAGGCCCGACATAGATGACGCCATCGGTGAAGTCACCGGCGAGGTTGTAGATGTTGGGGTCGGAGAAGCCATCACTGCTGAGGAACGGGATCTTCATGCCAAGCTGTGCGGCCTGCTCAAGGATCTGGGCCATCTCAGCGGTGTAGTTGGGGATGTAGATCGCCTGGGGGTTGGCACTGCGGATCTTCGTCAGCTGGGTCTTCAGGTCCTTATCACCGACGTTGAAGGACTCAACGATGGTGATCTTTCCGCCGTTGGCGGTAAATGATGCAGCCATGCCCTCGTAGAGGCCCTGGCTGTAGTCGTTCTTGGCATAGAGGACTCCGACGTTGGTGTAGCCGAGGACCTTGGCAAAGTACGTACCGGCAACCTCTCCCTGCAGACCATCACTGACGACGGTGCGGAAGACGTAGTCACCGATATCGGTGATGTCGGCGTGGGTTGCCGAGGGGCTGAGCATGATGATGCCCTCGTTCTGGACACGCTCGCCGACAGCAAAGCTGACACCGGTGAAGATCGGGCCGATAAGGCCGACGATCTTGTCGGAGGAGGAGAGTTTCTCAATTGAGGAGAGACCCTTCTCGGGAACGCCCTCACTATCCTCGGTGACCAAGACCACCGGAATCTTTCCATCGATGCCACCCTTGGCATTGAACTGCTCGACAGCCAAAATGGCTGAGTTGTTGCTGAGCACACCATAGTTGGCGTTGTCACCGGTCATCGGGCCAATAAACCCGATCTTGGGGCTTGCACCCTCTTTCCCACCCTGGGCGACCACGGGGAAGGCAAACACAACCAAGACAGCCAACAGGACAAACAGGCTTTTCTTCATCTTAGGTTCCTCCAAATAGTGTTCAAATCGGACACATCATACGCATATGAATAATGTATAGGTTATACAATACCTAGTATATTTATGCAATATTCAACCATCGCAAATGAACCAATTAGTACGTATCTTCATTTATGATAGCTAAAAGTGCTTAAATGGCACCAATTAGCCGTGTCACTCTTCACGAACTACACTCATTTGGTGTATTCTACCGAAAATTATATCGTATCGAGGTCTCTATGCCCAAGAAAAGTACATTCTTCAACGAATTCAAGACGTTCATCAGCCGTGGCAGTGTAATGGACATGGCTGTCGGTATCATCGTCGGTACCGCCTTCACCGCCATCGTAAACTCCCTGGTCAAAGATATGCTGATGCCGATCATCGGCCTCATCCTCGGTGGGGTCAGCTTCACCGACCTGAAGTTCGTCATCACGGCGGCAACCGACCAGACCGCTGAGGTCGCCATCAACTGGGGAACCTTCATCCAACGGATCGTCGACTTCCTGATCATCAGTTTCGTCGTCTTCGTCATGGTCCGCTCGCTCAACACGCTGCGTGACAAGCTGGAGCCGAAGAAAGAAGATGAAGCGCCAGCTCCCGAGGCCCCGCCCACCCCACCGGCCGATGTGGTGCTGCTCACCGAGATCCGTGACCTGCTGAAAAAGAACGCCTAGGAAGGCCTTGCCTCACCAAGACGCTTTGCGGTAGTATCTCAGAGCACATGCTCCCGTAGCTCAGCTGGATAGAGCACTTCCCTCCTAAGGAAGGGGTCGTGCGTTCGAATCGCGCCGGGGGCAGAAAAGAGGTCGTCACTGACGACCTCTTTTCATATCCAGCCGAATTGTCCTATCAGAGTATGATGAGCAGAACAAGCAGGATGACCACAAGGGCACCCAGGATCCAGGAGAGGCGGCGATAGATCCGCTTCTTCTGCACAAGGAGGCGTTGTTCCACCGTCTCCTTCGGACGCATCGCCTCGAGGCGACGCTCCTCCTCTTCCATGCGCCGTTGCCGCTCCTCCTCCGCTTTCAGCTCAGCCTCCCGCTTCTTGCGGTTGACCTCCACCTGACGCTTCTCCTCCTCCTTGAGGCGGAGGTAACAGCGTCCACAGAGGACGATGCCACCGCAGGCGTGCAGGTCATCGTAGTAGCTCTCATCGCACTCCGGGCAGATGTAGAGGCGCTTGAGCCTCCCCTTCTCCACCAGTTTGCAGGCCACCATCCGATGGCCGACGACCCGATCCTCCTCTTCCGTGCGTTTGAAGAAGCGTTGGTACCACGGCTTGGGCAGCTCCTCCTTCGGCTTCTGTTCCATCTCGGCGCCGAGGCGGACAATCCGCTCGCTCAGACCACGGTCCTGGGTGATCAACAGCAGGTCCATGGCAGAACCGACGTGGGCAAAGAGGCGGACGAGGTGATCATCAGCAATCCCGATGGAACCGGTATCCCCGATACGGACCACCCCCCGACGGGCGAGGGTCCTCAACAGGTCCGGCCTGATCGTTGCCCGGACGCGGACAGGCCGGTCCTTCTCGGGATTGTTCTTCAGCCCGTGCAGCTCCTCGAGGGTCTTCTCGAGGACGATGAGCTTCTTCTTGCGCCGCTTGATGATCTCCATCGCGTCGTTGACGAAGTAGAGGAACCAATCCTCCTGGAGGATCGGGGCGGTATCGACGTAGATCTCGTCGAAGGAGCGCAGCTGCTCATCGAGCGCCTCCTCGTACCCCTCCTCGGTGTTGACGTAGCGGCTGCGATCACCGATCTTGCAGGCGATGACCTCCTGGCAGAGACCCAGGTCCTCCCCTTCGCCCAGCTGGTCCGGGTTGATCCCCACACTCCGCAGCATCGTGGTTATGCGATCAGGGGCCAGCTTGAACTCGGAGGCAAGCACACTGACCACTTCGGTCTTTGCCTTCGGCTTCGCTGCTCCTCTTCGTGGTCTCATCTTGCCCATATATGACACTCCACCATTATTTCTCACTCTTGGCCTGGATTATCGCAACCGCTTCGTCCAGGCTCAACGCCTTTGCCGCTTCAAGGTTCTGCTTGTACTCCTGGGGCAGGCCGACATTCTTCTTGCCTACCTTCAGGTAGAGGCCGTAGCGCCCATCGGCAAGGGCGACAGTCTCCCCCTCATACGTACCAAGCTCCGCGAGGACGGATGCGCTGCGCGCCCGCCCCTTGCCCTTGGCGGGGACCTCCTCACTGAGGAGGGCAAGCGCCTCCTCCAGGGTTATGGAGAAGACGTTCTCGTCACGGACGCTGCGCGCAAGCTTGCGCGTCTTCTTGCCACTGGCGATATAGGGGCCGTACTTGCCCTTGTTGGCAATGACCTCGACTCCTTCGGCATCGGTGCCGAGGACCCGCGGGAGGCTGAGGTAGCGGTTGGCGATCTCAAGGTCCTCCATCCGCTCGGCATCGACGACCCACTTGGGCACCGAGGAGCGCTTCGCCTCCTTGCCCACCCCGGCCTGCCAGTAGGGGCCGAAGCGGCCGACCAGGAGCTGTACATCGAGGTCCCCGTCAGGGCCCTTGCCGAGCACCTTCGGCTCATGGTTCTTCTTGCCCTCGGCGATGAGGGCCTTCACATCCTCATCGGTGATGTTGCCTGGGATCCAGGTCGTGGGAAGGGAGATCAGCTCCCCCTCCTTGCCCACCACGTAGGGGCCATAGGGACCGATCATGATGGGATTGTCATCGCTAATCTTGCAGAGCTTCAGCGTCTTCGAGGCAACCTTGTTGTCCTCCTTGAGCTGCAGGTCGTTCTGCTCCTTGAGGCCATCCTCTCCATGGTAGAAGGCGTTGAGGAAGGCGACCTTGTCCAGTGTCCCCTCGGCGATCTTGTCGAGGCCATCCTCCATCATCGAGGTGAAATCATAGTCGATGAACTGGGAGAAGTGCGTCTCGAGGAACTGGCACACCCCGTAGCCTATGAAGGTGGGGGCCAGGGCACTGCCCTCCTTGACTGCGTACTTGCGGTCGAGGAGGGTCTTGATGATCGTGGCATAGGTGGAGGGCCGTCCGATCCCCCGCTTCTCAAGCTCGCGCACCAGTGAAGCCTCGGTAAAGCGTGCCGGGCTCTTGGTGCGGTGCTCCACCGCCACGAGCTCGGTCAGAGGACACTGCTCTCCCACCGCCAGCGGGGGAAGCAGGGTCTCCTTGTCCTCAAGGGCGGCCTCGGGGTCGTCGGATCCCTCGACGTAGGCACGGATGAAGCCGGCGAAGACGATCTCGGTACCCGAGGCGGTGAACTCAGCCGCCCCGGCCTTCAGCCGGGCTGTGGTGGTCGCCTTCTTGGCATCGGCCATCTGGCAGGCGAGGGTACGCTTGTAGATGAGGTCGTAGAGGGCAAACTCCTTGCCGGCCAACCGGGTCTCCTCGGGCTTGAGGAAGTGGTCCCCTGCCGGCCTGATCGCCTCATGTGCCTCCTGGGCACTGGCACTGCGGGCGGCAAAGTAACGCGGCTTCTCGCTCAGGTACTCCTGGCCATAGAGCGCCAGCACCTGGGAGCGGGCCGCCTGGGTCCCCTCCTGGCTCAGCGAGGGGCTGTCGGTACGCATATAGGTTATAAAGCCATTCTCATAGAGTTTCTGGGCGATCCGCATCGTCTCCGAGGCACTGATCCTCAGCTTCTTGATCGCATCCTGTTGCAGGGTGCTGGTGGTGAACGGGATGCTCGGCCGGGTCACGAAGGGTTTGCGCTGCACATCCTCGACGACAAAAGGCTCCCCCTCGACCTCCTTGACGATCGCCTCGGCCTGCTCCTTGGTCAGCAGCAGGGTCCCCTTCTTGCCCTTGTAGGCACCGGTGACCGGGTCGAAGTCCTTGCTCACCGCCAGGGTCTGCCCCTGGTAGGCGTCGAGGCGTGCCTCAAAGCCCTGCTGCCCACTATTCTCCAACAGGGCCTTGGCGTCAAAGTAGACCGACTCCTCGAAGCGCAGGCGCTGGCGTTCGCGTTCGACGATCAGGCGCAGCCCGACCGATTGCACCCGCCCGGCCGACAGCTTCTTGTTGGAGAGCTTGCGCCACAGCGTCGGGCTGAGCGTATAGCCGTAGAGGCGGTCGACGATCCGTCGCCCCTCCTGGGCGTGGACCAGGTTCTCATCCAGGTCCCGACCTGAGGTGAGGGCGCGGGTGATGGCACTCCGGGTGATCTCATGGAAGACCATCCGCTGGTAGGGGACCTTGGGCTTGAGCACCTCGACCAGGTGCCAGGAGATCGACTCCCCCTCCCGGTCCTCATCGGTTGCGAGCAGGAGGCGGTCCGCCTTCTTCAGGTCCGCCTTCATCTCCTTGATCAGGCTCTCACGGCCGTGTACCACCTGGTACTCAACCGCAAAATCCTTCTCGGTATCGATGGCCATCCGCTCCTCCGGCAGATCGCGAATATGCCCCTTGCTTGCAACCACCGTGCAGTTCTTTGGGAGGAATTTTTTGATCGTTTTCGCCTTGGTGGGGGACTCGACGACTATCAGTATGTTCTCATCAGCCATGTATTTTTCTCCTGAAGACACCAGGTCTTGGCTCTACACGTATACTGGTGCCTACCGATTTTGTCAACGGATGACTCGTATTTGGTCAGATCATCAGCGCCTTGAACACCCCCTCCTCACCCTTGTTCGGGGAGCGGAAGATGCTCAGTGCAGCAATGCCGTCGGCAGTCGTGGTGAAGTGCAGCTCCCGCTTCCCCTCATCGGTCACTACGAAGCGGTAGGTCGACCGGGTGACCACCTCGATGCCACGTGCCCGGCTTCTCACATCAACGGTACAGCTGTTGGCTGTCGATGTGCTGGAGACGACCTTCCACCACACCGGCTTGATGGAGGTGGTATTGAAGGTCTGCACATTGTTGCGGTAGGCGCTCTCGAAGGAGCTCTTCCCGTCGTAGTCGAACTGATGCCCGATCATCGACTCCTCGACAAGTGGGAAGAGATCGTACCACTGGTCGTAGAGCCCCTCGATCCGCAGCTCCCCATCGATGGTGCTGACCCTAAAGTCCAGCTGGGTAGCCTTCCCCTTGTTGGTGCTCTTGGTCTGGTTGACCCAGCGGTAGTGCCCCTCCCACCCCCCGGTCTCCACCACTGCCGAAGCAAAGGCAAGCTCGCGGTCCCCTCTGGTGCGGGCGACCACCATGACCTCATACTGCCGATGGCTGGAGAGCGGGTCATCATTGGAGCCGATGGTGGCCCGCCACCCATCACGGACCCGCCCCATTGCGACCTGGTCGAGGTAGACATCGTAGTAGTCGGCACCCTCGATCATCGTCCAGGTGACCTCTATGCTGCACGCTGTGGCCTTCGTAGCGACAAGGCCGAACTCTGCTGCGTAGCGCGGGGCTGTTGCAACCGACCGGGCGATTGAGGCAAGATCCACATCCCCCTCCCTGCGGGCGACGATGATCACCTCATATGATCGCCCCGCCTCAAGTGGGGCGTGCTCGCTGCCAAGGGTCGCTGACAACCCATCCCTGACCCGCTTCACCGGCACCCTGTCGAGGTAGAGGTCATAGAAGGCTGCACCTTCCACGTTGCTCCACGCAATTGACAGCTCGGTAGGGTATGAGTCGACCGATACCAGGTCCAGACCTGAAGAGAGGGCAGAGGTGACAAAGAGGAGCACGATGACCAGCACCAGTTGCCGCTTCATGGGGATACTGTAGCACATTTATCACGGCTCTTACACAGTGTCCTGTGCCCGTATGTCTCTTTTGCCACTCCCCCACAGTCGGCACAAATGCAACAGACCCCCACAGGGGAGAGAGGGCGAATACCGTCCCACCATGGTGTGAAGAGTAGGTGGAGAGGCCATCTTTTCCTTGAGTAGAAGGAAAAAATCCCGTACAGTAGCGATAAAGGAAAATTCAGTGAAATACGCCATGCGATCATTGGCCCTGTTGGCAGCCGTACTCCTGCTTGCAAGTTGTACCGTCACACAACAGTTGAGCCTCAGCCAAAACCAGGACAACCACGCATCCTTCGGCTTCAGTGCCGAGGAGTTTTTTATAGCGGTGCTGGAAGATTTCAGTGATTTTGCCCCTGCCGGCAACGACAAGGCCCTCATGGACACCGCCGTGGATGATTTCAAGGTCTCCTTGACGAGGAGCCCGGCAACAAGCGACGTGACGCTCGTCAAAGAGGGTGACAACACCTGGGCGGGGTCCTTCGCCTTCAAAGACCTGGAACGCCTCTTCAGGGACCTCGGTGCAGGCGGCAGGCAAACCCTCCTCACCCTGACCGATACCTCGATGGCCTTCTCCCTCTCGATGGAGAACTACGAGCAGCTCGTCCCCATCATCCCCTTTTTGGCCGATCCCAACTTCGAGGCGTTCGGACCGCTCTACAACCAGGGGCTCAGCGAAGAGGACTATCTGGAGATGATCAGCTTCATGCTCGGGGAAGAGGGCGTGCCGGCCATCGAGAACTCGGTCATCACGCTGAAGGTCGAGACACCACAGCCCATCAAGAGCTTCAGTGGCGGGAGGAAGAGCGGCGAGCGCTCCTATGAGTTCAGCTTCCCCCTGATCGACTTCCTGCTCCTCGCCGAACCGATCACCTTCTCGCTTACCTGGTAGATCCTAGACGTTGAACCTGAAGTGCATGATGTCCCCATCCTGCACCAGGTACTCTTTGCCCTCAAGACGGAGCTTGCCCGCTTCCTTCACCTTCTGCTCACTGCCCAAGGCGAAGAGGTCATCGCTCTTGTAGACCTCTGCGCGGATGAAGCCCCGTTCAAAGTCGCTGTGGATCTTTCCGGCCGCTTGGGGCGCTTTCATTCCCTTTGTGATGGTCCAGGCCCGCACTTCATCGGGGCCCGCCGAGAGATAGGAAACAAGCCCCAGCAAGTCATAAGAACATTGAATCAGTCGGTCAAGCCCGGATT
>CALFMX010000075.1 GCA_937902565.1 uncultured Spirochaetales bacterium | reverse complement strand
TTTGCAGCAGGATCCCCTTGGTGTCGCGTTCGAGGATCGAGTCCCACTCACTGCCCCAGATGACCTTGATGACATTCCACCCGGCGCCGCGGAACTTGCCCTCCAGCTCCTGGATGATCTTGCCGTTGCCCCGAACCGGTCCGTCGAGGCGCTGTAGGTTGGCATTGACCACGAAGATCAGGTTGTCCAGGTGCTCACGGGCGGCCAAAGAGAGGGCAGCCAGTGACTCAGGCTCATCACTCTCCCCGTCTCCCATGAAGACCCAGACGCGCCGCTTGTCCACCCGGCGCAGATCCCGTGCTTCCAGGTACTTCATGAAGCGCGCCTGGTAGATGCCCATCAGAGGCCCCAAGCCCATCGAGACGGTGGGAAACTGCCAGAAGTGTGGCATGAGGTGGGGGTGGGGGTAGGAGGAGAGGCCACCGCCATCGACTTCCTGACGGAAGTGGTTGAGTTCCTCTTCGCTCAGCCTCCCTTCGATGAAGGCGCGTGCGTACATCCCCGGCGAGGAGTGGCCCTGGAAGTAGACCAGGTCATCCTCCTTGAAGAACCAGTTGAAGCCGACCTCATAGATCGATGAGTAGGAGGCGTAGCTGGCGATGTGCCCGCCGATCCCGTGGTTCTTCAGATTGGCCTTCGCCACCATCGCCATGGCGTTCCACCGCACGTAGGCGGCGACGTTCCGCGCCACCAAGGAGTCCTCCGGTGGTAGTTTCGCCGACGTCTTGGCGTCCAGGGTGTTGGCGTATGGGCTGATGACCCCAGGTGAGGTGTTCACCCCCAGGCTGCGGGCATGGTGGGTGAGTTCACGAAGCAAGAAGTCGGCCTTTGCCCGGCCCTCGGCCTTGATCAGGCCTTCCAGCGAGTCAATCCAATCCTGCGTCTCCTGGGGATCTTTATCCTTATAATAGCTATCGCTCATTGCATTCCTCCGTAGTGGTGGTAGTTCAACCCTCATGGTATCATGGCCCATTGCACAAGCAAACAGGTACAGATGCCGATTATGCAATATAATTGCTAGGATATACGCCACCTATGGCGTATTCGTCCCGAAACCATCAAAATAGCGCCTATAGCAAGGCATCGAAGGGGTACAAGAGGATGCGCGATACCATGACTGCCACCCGCTTGTACCACGGCCCCGAGTACTTCGATGCGCTGTTGGCGACACTCTTTGAAGCCAACGCTTCCATCTTCTCTTGCAGGGCTTCGGCCAGCGGCACGCTGTCGATGACCACCATGCTTTCGGTACTCAGAAAAGAAGATCGTGCATCGAGGTTGAAGGAGCCGACCATCGAGAGACGGCTGTCGAAGATGTAGGTCTTTGCGTGGATCGAGCCATTGCCGTGGTACTCGAAGAGCTGCCCACTCTCTGCGGCCACGGCATCACGGTGCTTTCTATAGCCGCCGTTGGCGAAGACGTTGGGTGAGGAGGCGCCCGAGTTGGTCAGGTAGCGTAGCGTCACCCCCTCACCAGCCTCGGTCCAATACTCCCTCATCAGGGCCGAGGGGATGATGTAGGGGCTTTGCATATGCACAGTCGAGGCCGCCCATCCTTTGGCCGCCATAACATCCATGAGCACACGCGGCTCTTTGTTAAGACGCGTGATAGGGTTGGTGATCAAGCTTACCTTCTTTGTCGGCAGCGCCCACGCCTCCCAGTCGATCGGGTCGAAGAAGTGGGTAGGGTACTCACTGCGTACCGCACCAAGACGATCGAGCATTTCGCAACGGATTAATATCCGGGTGGGATAAGATAAAGTCTATATGG
>CALFMX010000074.1 GCA_937902565.1 uncultured Spirochaetales bacterium | reverse complement strand
CAACACTCGATTCATTGAAACTTATTGCTGCGTTCTTTCCAACTTACAGCATGACCCATCAGTTTCAGACTGAGTGAAGGGCGAATATGGCACTCACCACTGTCATACATATTGATTTCACGATGCCCGATCGGTAACCATGTTGATCAAGCAGCGGCGGACCAATGCGCTCATTGCCGCTGGATCAGATCAATCGTTTTGCTGTAAGCGTTGCACCGTCGATTCATGAGCAAGCCTGTTCCAAAATTTCCCACCAGCGGCATCTATCCCTGGGTCAAGCAATACATCCAATCACTGCCGACACTGCATGGCAAAGTTGCTCTTGATATCCCGTGCGGCGATGGTCGTGCAACCGCCGTTTTGCGCGAGTCCGGGGCCGACGTACTTGCCTACGATCTATTTCCAGAGAGTTTTCTACTGGATGGCCAAGCCCAATTCGCGGACTTGGCCGAACGCCTGCCTCTTCCTGACGACTCGATCGATATCGTTGTATGCCAGGAAGGCATCGAGCATTTACCGAATCAATTGCTTGCCTTGCAGGAATTCCACCGTGTGCTGAAGCCCGGCGGCACGCTGGTCTATGCCGTGTGCTCGCTGGAACAGGAAGAAGGCGAGGACCGGGCGGCCGACGTCGAACTGACGCTCGCTCCGATCACGGCGGGGGAACTGCCCGAGGGTCTGTCGCCGACCGGCGAGGGCTGGCTGCGCACCGATCCGGGAATGCTGGCCGAGGCGGGCGGCCTCGACGGCTTCTTCGTCGCCCGGCTGCGCGCGCCGTCGAGCTGACCGGCAGCCACTCTGTGATTCCCTGGACAAGACCGAGGAGTACGGATTTCAAAAGTTCGGTTATCAAGATACCCTCCGATTGGTCCAAGTGTAGAGCAAAGGGCCTGCCAATACAAGCGTGTGTACTGTTCCACTCTCTTGTACTGATTTGATGCAAGTGTTAGATTTGGGGTGGAGGGGTGTGTGGCACTTAACATTGTCTTGATCGAACCTGAGATCCCGCAGAACACGGGCAATATCGTACGCACCTCTGCTGCGCTGGGTGCTACGCTCCACCTTGTCCACCCGCTCGGCTACTCGCTTGATGAAAAACACCTCAAGCGTGCAGGCCTGGACTACTGGCCCAAGCTTAATCTGGTCGAGTGGCCCGATGCAGCATCGTTCTTCAGGGCAAAGGAGGGTGAAGAGCTCTACTACTTCACCACCAAGGCGCCGCGCTCCTACGCCCAGGTCCACTACCCTGATGAGGTCTACCTCGTCTTCGGCAAGGAGAGCGCCGGCCTCGATGAGGCGATCCTGGCCGCCCACCCCGACCGCTGCCTGCGCATCCCGATGCGTGAGGCGATCAGGAGTCTCAACCTCTCCAACAGCGTGGCCATCGCAGCCTATGAGTGGGAGCGCCAACGGACCTTCGAGGGCCTGGTGGAAACTGGGGCGCTCCACCACCTCACCTACAAGGAGATCTCATGAAACGTATCGGAATCATCGGCTGTGGGACGATGGGCAGTGCCATCGCACAAAGTCTTGGCACCGCACTGGTCTATGATAGCCAGAAGAGCCAACTCGATCGCATTGGATCCAAGGAGGGCATCGAGGTTGCATCCTCGCTTGAAGACCTCCTCGAGCGCTCCGAGACGGTACTGCTGGCAGTCAAGCCACAGGTGCTGCCCACCCTCTACCCCACCCTCTCACACTATCAGCGCAACTGGATCAGCATCGCGGCAGGCACCTCCCTCTCCCGCCTCAGCGAGGGTTTGAAGAGCGAAAACATTGTGCGCTTGCTGCCCAATATTGCAGCGCGTGAGCAGAAGAGCGTCACCGCCCTTGCCGCCCACACGAAGTGCCCCCCCTCTTTTGCCAGTGAGGCTGCCTCCATCGCCCGAAGCTTCGGTACCGTCGTGGAGCTCGAGGAGCGCCTCTTTGACGGATTCATCGGCATCAGTGCATCGGCGATCGCCTTCGCACTTGAGTTTGTCCACGCCCTCTCGATGGGCGGAGTCGGTGAGGGGATTGCCTACCCCCAGGCGCAAAAGATCGTCACCGCAACCCTGGGGAGCACCATCGCCATTCTCGAATCCTCCTCCCGTCACCCGGTCGAACTCGTCTCATCGGTCTGCTCGGCCGGCGGGACGACCATCGAGGGGATGGCAGCCCTTGCCGACGGGGCATTCGACGCGACGGTGATGAATGCGGTGAGAGCCAGCGCACAGAAGAGCAGAACAATGGAGGCCGAGGCCTTGAACCATAATAGCAGTGAGGAAACCAATGATTGACCTGAGAGAGTTGAAAGAGAGAAGGGATGAGATCCAAGCCAATATCGAGGCACGCAACATGAAGATT
>CALFMX010000073.1 GCA_937902565.1 uncultured Spirochaetales bacterium | reverse complement strand
AGTAGTTTTTCAGGACTTCACATGCAAGGTTCTTTTGCGGTAGATCTCGAACTTCACCGACGGGGCCTTGATGTAGCTCTCGGGGATGAAGCCGGTGTACTCAAGCTCGAGGAAGACCTCACGATCCTCCTCCTTGAGCCCACCCTCCTGCAGGTTCTTGATCGCCTCATCGAGGATCCTGATGTACATGTCGAGGCCCACAGTGGCGAGGTGGCCGCTCTGTTCGCGCCCAAGGAGGTTGCCGGCTCCCCGGATCTCCATGTCCTTGAGGGCGACCTTGAAGCCTGAACCGAGGCTGGTGTGCTCACTGAGGATCTTCAGCCGCTTGATGGCAACCTCGCTGAGGGCACTGTCCGGCGGATAGAGGAGGTAGGCGTGGGCTTGCCGATCCGACCGCCCTACCCGCCCCCTCAGCTGGTAGAGCTGTGAGAGTCCATAGCGGTCGGCCCGATCGACGATGATGGTGTTGACGTTGGGGATGTCGATGCCGTTCTCGATGATCGTCGTGGAGACGAGGACCTGGATCCCCTCATGGATGAAGGTGCGCATCGTGTCCTCGAGTTCGGTCGGGTTCATCTGCCCGTGGGCACTGGCGATCATCACATCGGGCAGGAGGGAGGAGAGGCGGGAGACGACCTCGTCCAGCGTCTCGATGCGGTTATGGAGGTAGAAGACCTGGCCTCCCCGGCCCACCTCCTCACGGATGGCGCGTGCCACCACCGCATCCTCATACTCACCGATGACGGTGCGGATGGCGCGGCGGGCGATGGGAGGGGTTGCCAAGAGGCTCATGTCCCTAATCTTCAAGAGGGACATGTAGAGGGTGCGGGGGATCGGGGTCGCCGAGAGCGAGAGGCTGTCTATGGAGGCGCGTATGCTCTTGATGCGCTCCTTGTCCTTGACGCCGAAGCGCTGCTCCTCGTCGACGATGAGGAGGCCGAGGTCCCGGTATACGATATCCTTCTGCAGGATGCGGTGGGTACCGAAGAGGACATCGACCTTCCCCTCGGCGATGCCGATCAACGTCTTCTTCTGCTCCTTGGCCGGCACAATCCGGCTCAGGAGGGCGCTGCGGACCGGGAATGAACCGATGCGCTTGATGAAGGTACGGTAGTGCTGTTCGGCCAGGATCGTCGTCGGGGCGAGGAAGGCGACCTGCTTGCCGCTCATGACCGCCTTGAAGGCGGCGCGGAAGGCGATCTCGGTCTTGCCGTAGCCGACATCACCACAGACGAGGCGATCCATGACGGTGGGCCGCTCCATGTCCTCCTTGATCTCGTCGATGCACTGCAGCTGGTCTGCCGTCTCGTCAAAGGGGAAGGATGCCTCGAACTGCACCTGCCAGTCCGTATCCTTGGAGAATGCGAAACCAACGCTCTGCTGTCGCTTTGCGTAGAGGTCGATGAGGTGGCGGGCCAGGTCCTCGGCATTCTTGCGGGCCCTCGCCTTCTTGTTCTCCCACCCCTGGCCCCCGAGCTTGTCCTTGCGTACAGCAGCCCCATCGCTGCCGATGTAGCGCTGCACGAGGTTCGCCTGCTCGATGGGGACGTAGAGCATCTCGCCGTCGGCGTAGGCAATCTTGATGAAGTCCCGCTCACGGTCGAAGGAGGAGACGCGGTCGATCTTGATGAACTGGCCCACTCCGTAGTTGACGTGCACCACGTAATCCCCTTCATTGAGGTCGACGAAGGAGTCGAGCGGGGAGCTCTGGGTGTGCTGCAGTGTCTTGATGACCTGGCGCCTGCGCCCGAAGATCTCCCCCTCGGCGATGGCGATCACCTTGAGGCTGGGGATGGCAAACCCGCTGGAGAGCGGGCGGTCATCCCAACGGATGAAGTCGAAGGCACCGAGCATCTGGCTGAGGCGCTGCTTCTGCAGCGGGTTGTCACAGAAGATGTGGACATCCCACCCCTGGGAGCGCAGGCTGGAGAGATCCTCCTTGAGGAGGGTGAAGTTGCCGAAGTATGAGCGTGGCCCCTCCAGGTCAAAGCGATGGGCCTCGCTCTTCTGCCCGGCGATATCGAGGACGGTGACCCTCCGCCGGTGTTGTTCGAAGAAATGGGGAAGGTCGAGGAGCAGCTCATCGGGCTTGGGAGCGCTGCGATCCTCCAGGAAGGCACTTCGGTAGAGGGTCCGCGCCTCGCTTTGCAGGCTCTTGTAGCTGCTGGCGATCCGCTCGTCCCCGATGAGGCAGAGCACATCACGTTCGCGCACATAGGAGGCGATGGAGGTGAGCTCCAAAGAGACGGACGCATCGAGGAGGGTGAGCTCAAGGGAGCCGACATTGCCCTTCGTCTCCTGGGTGATCGGGTCGTAGCGGCTGATCCGGCCCACCACGTTCCAGTCGGCGTAGAGGCGGTAGGGCCACTCGCTCTCGAAGGGGAAGATGTCGACGACCTCGCCTCGCACCGTGTACTCCCCCTCCCCCTGTGTCGAGGGGGTATAGAGGTAGCCGGCCTGGGTGAGCCGCTCGCCGAGCGCCTGGGGGTCGAAGCGGTCCTTCACCCTGATCGTCAATGCCGTCGACGAGAGGGCCTCGGGGCTGGGCAGGAGGCTGACGAAGGGCCTGAGGTGGGTGACGATGATCGCATCCGTGGACGCCTCGATCTCACCGAGGCGGGAGAGTTGCTCATACTCGACGATGTCACCACTGCTCGCGCTGTAGAGCTGGCGCCCGGTTGAGGGGAGGTAGATGACACGCACCCCCAGCTCGGCCCGCTCATAGTCCTTCAGGAGGGTCTTGGCGCTGTCTTCGGTGGGACAGAGCGCCCAGAGCCGGCCCTGGTTCTTCGCCCGCAGGACCAAGAGGAAGCGGGAGAGCGGATATCCCTCCAGCCCTTCGATGGTGAGCTCATGGCCTGGATTCCCCCATGCCTTGTATGCACTGCTTGTTTTGCTATAGGATTGGACGAGGGTAGAGATGGGCGTTTGCATAAACGCCATTACCCTACCACGAGCTAGAAGGTTATGCAAGAGAATGGAAGTCCATCTGAAACAGCAAAAGCTAGATGATTTGGCAGAGGTCGTCGCTGCCTGCGGCGCATGGGCCAAGTCAATGCAAACGTCGGTCCACCGCTCCTACAAGAGCGATGGGACGCCGGTCACCGAAGTCGATCTGGAGGTCTCTCGCCGGATCGTCGAGCACATCGAAGCGAACTTTCCCCACTGCAACATCGTCAGCGAGGAGTCCATCGAGCCCTTCGACCCCTCCGCTGAGTGGACCTTCGTCCTCGACCCGATCGACGGCACCGACGTCTACAGCCAGGGCCTGCCGTGCTGGGCAGTCGCCCTCGGGATCCTGGACTGTGACCGCAACCCCGTCGGGGCGATGATCAGCGCCCCGCGCTGGGGCCTTGGAGAGGAGAACCTCTTCGTCCGCCTCGATCCAGGCGGGAGGCTGCTGATCAACGGCGAGCCCTTCACCTGCCATGGGTCGAAGGATATCCCCGAGCAGATCACCATGGGATCGAGCGGGCAGCGGGACTTCGACTTCTCCATCTACGACGGGAAGATCCGGATCTTCGGGTCAGCCATCCTCCACCTGCTCTCGCTGGTCATCTACCCCTATATCCAGGGGTCGATCGTCCAGGGGTGCTATGCGTGGGATATCGCGGCCTCACATGCGGTGCTGCGCGCCTGCTCGATGGATCTTGAGTATGTGGATGGGAGCACCTTCGTCTACGACGACCGTCTCCTTGTCGAGCGGGAGAGCTTCTCACCACCCCTCTACGGTGGCACCACCGCCTGCATCAAGGCGCTGCATCATCTGATTCCACCACGGCGTTGACCGAGCCGACCTTCCCCCCTTCGTGCCAGGAGCGGGCGAGGTACATGAACGGGGTATCGAAGATGGCCACGACCCACTTGAGCAGGTAGGTCGAGAGGGCAATCTCGAGCAGCACACGCCGGGGATAGACCCCGGTGAAGGCAATCGAGACAAAGATGACCGTATCGATCAGCTGGCTGACGAAGGTCGAGAAGTTGTTGCGCATCCACAGTGTGTGCCGCCCCGGCCTCCTCCGCTTCCAGTAGTCGAAGGCCCACACATCGTGGAGGTTGCTGGCCAGGTAGGCCGTCAGGCTCGCCAAGGCGATGCGCGGCATGAGGGAGAAGATCGTCGACAGGCTCTCCTGGGCGATATCGCTGGATGCCGGCTCGAAGAAGAGGGCCATCTGCATCAACAGCGTCATCGCAAGGAGACTGAAGAAGCCGATGGAGACCGCCTTGTATGCATCCTTCTTGCCGTAGAGCTCACTGAGGATATCGGTTGCCAGAAATCCGGTGGCATAGACGATGTTGCCCAGGGTCGCCTCCAGGCCGAAAAGCGAGACGTTCTTCGTCACCTGTATATTGGCCACGATGACACTGATGGGCACCCATACAAAGAGCCCCACCCGCCCCCACAGGCGGAATGCGGCCATGATCAGGGCAAAGTTCAGCACCAACATGAGGATCCAGTACAACTCATTCATTTTCATCCCTCTGACACACAATCACATCAATCGCCTCGATGCCGAAGCACTCCTTGACCGCCTCGACAAAGGGGGTGCGTACCACCGCGGCCACGAGCACCCCATCTCGTCCCAATGCCTCGGCAAACGACGGGGCAAGCCCCCCGCCCTCCATTTCCAGGCGGCCGATCTCATCGAAGACCGCAAGCTCGGCCTGTGGCAGGGAGCGGATGATACGCTTATTGGCCCAGTTGAAGGCGTCCTCATCATAGGAGAACTTCCCCAACCGTTTCCACCCATCGTGTGGTTCACAGGAGAGGGCCAGGCGCGTCTCTTTCGAGCCGAGGTCCTTGAGGGTATACTGGGTTTTGCCGACATTGGCAAGGGCGAGGACCCCACAGGTCCGCATCGCCCTCCACGGCAGTTCTGATAGCAGGCGGATGAGCGTGGTGCTCTTCCCCCCATCGCGCTCCCCGACGATGAAGAGGGGCCTAGACGCCATTGAAGAGGCCCTGCAGCACATCGAATGCGCGCATCGAGTCCTCCCGCCTGATGACAAAGGTCAGCTCATTCATCGTCGAGACGATCTCGATCACGTTGATCTGCTCCCAGGCCAGGCGCCTGACCGCTTCGTAGACCACCCCGGGGGTCTGCAGGAACTCACCGGTGAAGACGAGGCTCAGGGCAACCAGGTCATCCATCTGGTTGAGGACCTCCTCCCCCTCGGCAAGGCTGCTGACCAGGTCGCAGTACTTCTCGCTGACGGCGATGCTCACCTCGTGGCTGCCGAGGGTGATGTTGAGGAAGTCCCCCTTCTCCACCGAGACCTGGCTGTAGAGGGAGGCGAGCTTGGAGATGAACTGGTCGCGCCTGACGAGGTTGAGGTCGAAGATGTTGGTCTTCATCACGATCCCGTAGTCGACCGAGGCGCTGCTGCGCTTCTCGTTCCCCCGACGGAGCTCGTCGGCGTAGCGGCGCAGGGCCATGACGATGGCGCTGATCTTCACCTCCTTGGTATAGAGGCGCTCCACCTCGCTGTGGATGGAGGAGGCGTAGTTGCTGTACGAGAGGATGCCGTTGATCAACATCTCATGGATGAACGGGGATTTATCAACGATCCGTTTTACACAACTGCTCACTGTCTCTGCCATGACTGCCTCCGCTACTGTTATTACTACCACAAAATCGAAATAATCACAACAAAAATTAGTAAAATTGTTGCTAGTCGTACAGCTATACAATAGTTGCAAGAGCCCGAGCGCTTGCCTATACTGAGAGTGGAGGTCTTTCGATGCGATGTCCCCACTGCTCATCACTGGATGACAAGGTTCTTGAGTCTAGACAGAATGCCAGCGGCTCCTCGATCCGCCGGAGGCGTGAGTGCAACGCGTGCGGCTACCGGTATACGAGCTACGAACGCATCGAGGACAAGCCGCTGATGGTCATCAAGCGGGATGGACGGCGCGAGGTCTTCGACCTGAACAAGATCGGGCGCGGCATCCGCTCATGCACCGAGAAGCTCAACATCAGCGAGAATGAGCTCGACCAACTGCTGCAGAACATCGAGGATGCCATCATGCTGAAGGTAGGGAGCCGGCGGGAGATCCACAGTTCGGCAATCGGCGACGAGGCGCTCAAGCAACTGAAAGAGGTGGACTTGGTCGCCTATGTACGCTTCGCCGCTGTCTACAAGGCCTTCAACGACCTGGGCCAGTTCATCCTGGAGATCCAGAAGCTCGGCAGCGAGCTCACCTAGGGGCGTCGAACCACTTTCCCGTCATCGCCGATGCTATCTCGTCATTGAGGTGCTCCGGCTTGAGGATCTCATTGGCACAGTCAAGGCAGAAGGTATCACTCATCCCCCCCACGTAGTCGTAGATGAGGCGGTCGAGCGAGCCGTCGTGGGCGTAATACGCATCCCGCATCTCGCTGTAGTGGCGGTAGAAGCCGGCGGCGAGCATGTTGCGCTCATCACGGTAGCGCTCTTCGCTGTCGCCGCACTCGTCGACCAGGTACCGGAGGTAGTCGACGATGAGGTGGAGCAGGCGGCTGAAGTAGCGCTCATACCCCTCCAGAAGCCGGCTCTTGTAGATTCGTTGGTAGTTGAAGCGGACCATCGCGGAGACGGCGGGAAAGCACTCGTCACTGAAGGCAATGCCCTCCTCTACTGTCGAGGCCTTGATCACATCCATGACCAGGGTGTCGATGACCTGCGCGTTGGATGAGCCGAGACGTGAACGAACCCCCGCATCGAGGTCGCTCCATTCGATGAGGCCGAGGCGGGCTGCATCCTCAAAGTCACGCCCTATGTAGGCGATGGTGTCGCTCAGGCGCACCACCGCAGCCTCCCATGTCGAAGGCATCACCTCCGCCCGGCACGTGATCGACTCCAGCTCCTTGATGGTGAAGGTGGGCTTGATGCGCTGGGTGAGCTGCTCCCCGTTGTGGCTGACGATGCCGTCGCGCACCGCATAGGTGAGGTTCAGCCCCTTGCCACCGTTGGCAAGGAAGTCCACCACCCTGAGGCTGTGCACTTCATGCTCGAAGGGGTGAAGGCCGGAGTCGACCATCATCGCCGAGAGGATCTTCTCACCGGTATGGCCGAAGGGGGTGTGGCCCAGATCGTGCCCCATCCCGATCGCCCAGGCGAGCTCGCTGTCCAACCCCAGGCCCCGGCAGATTGTCGAGGCGATGGAGGCGACGTGGAGCGAGTGCTCGATACGGGTGCAGATATGGTCGTTCGAGGGGGCGAAGAAGACCTGGGTCTTGTGCTTCAGGCGCCTGAAGGCGGAGCTGTGGATGATGGCGGTCGTGTCCCGATAGAAGGGACCGCGCACATCCTCGCTCTTCTCCCGCCTCCGCCGTACCAACTGCTCTGGTGCAATCTGATTTTCCATTCTCATCGTTAGTTTCCCAAATGTTCATCTCTATGGTATCATGCTAGGAGAGTTCTTGGATAGCGGAGGTTGCAATGGTTGAGATCTATCTACTGCCCCTTGGGTGTTTGCTGCTGAATTTCCTGGCGTTTGCCGCCTGCCTGCGCTTCCTCTTCTCGCGCCAGGGCCTCTATTGGATCATTCCGCTGGCCCTCACCCTCTTCATGGCCTGGCCCCACGCCCTCACCCTCTACCAGGTCGCCAGTGCCGGGGCGCCGGTCCCCTCCCCCTACGCCTACCTCGAACTGCAGCCGCTGATCCTCTCCCTGCTCTGGTATGCCATGATCGTCACCTTCCACTACGCGCTGAAGAAGACGATCCGGGTGAACCTCTACGCCGAGCAGGTGAAGAAGAACCTCCATGAGGTACGCTACCTTGAGGCCGGCGATGAGGGCGAGCGACTGCGACGCGAGCGACGGTGGCGCACCCACCTGGTCAACCGAGCCACCCCGGTGCGGCTCGGCCTCTATCCTTCAGGATGGGTTGATCTCTTCGACGAAGCCTAGATGCGTAGCCACCTCTATCTCAGTGGGATCAAGCACAGTGGCAAGACAACCATGGCCGCCCTCATCGCAGGGCAGCTCGCCCTCGCGTGGGCCGACCTTGATAACCTGGTAGCTGCACAGCTCGCTCCGGGAGAGACGGTCAGGTCCTTCTATCGCGAGCGGGGCCAGGACGCCTTCCAGGCGTTGGAGCGCGAGGCACTCGAACGCCTCCTCGCCTCTGCCACCGAAAGGATGGTCATCGCCCTTGGCGGCGGGGCGTGCGACAATGACACGTTGATGGAGCGGGTCAAGGGGAGCGGGACGCTCGTCTACCTCAAGGTCAACGAGGAGGTCCTCCTCACCCGTATCCTCAGAGGGGGCATCCCCCCCTTCCTCGACCAAGACGATCCTGCCGGTTCCTTCCACATTCTCTATAAGCGGCGCGATGAGCGCTATTCCAAGATGTGCGATCTTTTGGTAGAATTGCCAGATGGCCTTGATGCAAGGGGCTCGAGTGATCTCGTCCTCTCCCGTCTGGCCGAGGAGGCTTGAGTGGCTTACAACACCTTTGGCAATGCATTCTCGATTACGACCTTCGGGGAGTCCCACGGCGAAGCCCTGGGAGTCATCATCGATGGGGTCGAATCGAACTTCCCGATCGATGAGAAGGCCCTGCAGCGCGAGATGGACCGCCGCCGCCCGGGGGCCAACCCCGCCGGCACCGAGCGCAACGAGATCGACAAGCTCTCCATCCTCAGCGGTGTCTACAATGGCATGACCACCGGCGCCCCGATCGCCATGATCCTCTTCTCGACCAACCAGCGCAGCAGCGACTATGAGCACCTGAGAGAGATCTTCCGCCCCGGCCACGCTGACTGGACCTACCACAAGAAGTGGGGCAACCGCGACATCCGCGGAGGCGGCCGGTCGAGCGGCAGGGAGACGAGCGCCCGCGTCGCCGCCGGCGCCCTGGCCAAGCAGCTTCTGGCCAAGCGTGGCATCTCCGTCTTCGGCGGCACAGTGCAGGTCGGCCCCATCGTCGCGACCCGGCGCAACTGGGAGGAGGTCGACCCGATCCTCCACTGCCCCGACCGGGACGCTGCACAGCAGATGGTATCCCTCATCGAGGAGATGCGGGGCGAGCGCGACTCCATCGGCGGAGTGATCGAGTGTAGGGCCACCGGGTTGCCGGTTGGTCTCGGAGAGCCCGCATTCGGCAAGATCGAGGCCCTCCTGGGCCAGGCGGTCCTCTCCATCGGTGCGGTCAAGGGGGTGCAGTTCGGCGATGGCTTTGCCGCCGCCTCGATGCGCGGCAGCGAGTTCAACGACCAGCGGACGAGCGATGGCTTTCTGTCCAACCATGCAGGGGGAATGCTCGGCGGCATATCAAGCGGCCAGGAGCTGGTCCTGCAAGCCGCCGTCAAGCCGACCTCATCGATCGGAAAAGCCCAGCAGACCGTGAACATGGACAACGAGACCGTCCTCCTTGAGATCAACGGACGCCACGACCCGTGCATCTGTGCCCGTGCGGTGGTGGTCGTCGAGGCGATGGTCGCCATAACGCTGCTCGATCTCTACTACACCGCGTTTGGACGTGATGCATGAAAGACACCCCACTGATTGTCCAGAGCGACCGCAGTCTGCTGCTCGATGTACACCACCGTGATAGCGAGGCGTGCCGAGGCGACCTCATCCGCTTCTGCGAGCTGGTCAAGAGCCCGGAGCACATGCACACCTATACCATCACCGCCCTCAGCCTCTACAACGCCAGCGCCCTCGGCCTCACGGTCGACGCGATCATGGCCACCCTCGAGAAGTGGTCACGCTTCCCCATCGCCGACAGCGTGCGGTTCTTCGTCCAGGATATGGCGAGCCGCTGGGGCAAGGTGACACTGACCGAGAGCGATGATCCCACCTACTACACCCTCCATGTCGAGAGCGAGAGGATCCGCAAGGAGCTGATGCAACGGACCGCCATCGCGAAGTTGCTCCGCACCCGTGACGAGACGAGCTTCCTCATCCAGGCCTACCACCGCGGGGAGGTGAAGCTGCAGCTGATCAAGGCCGGTTGGCCGGTCGATGACCGCATCCCCCTCTCCGGCGGGGAGAAGATCGACATCTCGCTGTTGCCCACCACCCGGGCCGGCCTTCCCTTTGATGTGAGGCCCTACCAGCAGAATGCCGCCAACGCCCTCCTCGGGGACATGGGACCGGGCAGCGGCTACGGGGTCATCGTCATGCCCTGCGGCTCCGGCAAGACGGTCGTCGGCATGAAGATCATGGAACGCATCGCCATGCGGACCTTGATCGTGACCACCAACGTGGCGGCGGTGAGGCAGTGGAAGGCCGAGCTGCTCGACAAGAGCTCGCTGACCGAAGCTGAGATTGGGGAGTACAGCGGCGACCGCAAGGAGGTCAGGGATGTGACCATCTGCACCTACCAGGTGCTGACGTGGCGCAAGGAGAAGGAGGGCCCCTTCCTCCACCTCGACCTGTTGACCCAGGGGGGCTGGGGCCTGGTCATCTACGACGAGGTGCATATGCTGCCCGCCCCGATCTTCAAGGTCACCGCGGAGCTGCAGGCGATCCATCGCCTCGGCCTGACCGCCACGCTGGTGCGCGAGGATGGGCGGGAGGAGGAAGTCTTCAGCCTTGTAGGTCCCAAGCGATTCGATGTACCATGGAGTGAGCTGGAGCAACAGGGCTTCATCGCCACCGCATACTGCCATGAGATCCGCATCGAGTTGCCCCAGGAGCTGGAAATCCCCTATGCCATCGCGACCAAGCGGCAGAAGTACCGCATAGCGAGCGAGAACCCCCGCAAGCTGGAGGTCATCCAGGCGCTGATCGAACACCACCCCGATGACTTCATCCTGGTCATCGGCCAATATCTGGACCAGCTCGAGGAGATCTCCAAGCTCCTCGATGCACCGCTCATCACCGGCAGCACCCCCAACAGTCGCCGAGATGAGCTCTACAACGCCTTCAGGGAGGGATTGATCCGGATCCTGGTGGTCAGCAAGGTGGCGAACTTTGCCATCGACCTGCCCGATGCATCGGTGGCGATCCAGGTCTCGGGCTCCTTCGGCAGCCGCAGCGAGGAAGCGCAGCGGCTCGGCCGGATCCTGAGGCCCAAGAACCGTTCGTCGTTCTTCTATTCGATCATCACCCAGTACTCGAGCGAGGAGGAGTTCGGGGCAAACCGGCAGAAGTTCCTCGCCGAGCAAGGATATACCTATGAAGTGGAGGTGTGGCCCAATTGAGCGATACAGCACAGAAACGATTTGAAACGGCACTCAGCAGATACAACGAGGAGAACTTCTTCTATATCGCCCACAACTACCTCGGGCCCATCAAGAGCCCCTTCCACAAGCCACTCTTGGTCACCCGCCTCTCCACCCTCTTTGGCCAGGAGCAGATCCAGAAGCGGATGATCGAGCTGCTCGATGACCTGGACCTCGCGATCCTCTCCCTCCTGGTCCTCACCGGGCCGATCACGG
>CALFMX010000072.1 GCA_937902565.1 uncultured Spirochaetales bacterium | reverse complement strand
CGATCCGGTTTTAGTGGTCATCATCGCGGTATGCAAACGCGCCAAGACCTCGAAGGCCGCGTTTCCCAAGGGCGACGTGGACAACCTCGCCAAGGGGCCGATGGACGTTGTGACCAAAGCCACCGGCTATTGGGCCGACGACAAGCAAGTCATGTGGCTGCTCTCCGGTAAGCGCTGGGCGCAGCCGGACGAAGAACCACGCACCGAAGTCCACCTCTACAAACTCTAAGTGCGCCTCAAACCTCTGGAATCGGTAGAGGCGCTGTTCGTCCTCGCCAGCATGACCCGCCCCGAGCAGGTCACGACCGGCGAAGAACTCGCACGCCTGCACCGCTCGCAGGGCTACTCGAAGATCGCCGTCCACTTCGTCATCGAACGTGACGGCTCGATCTACGACGGTCGCCCGCTGAATCAGCCCGGCGCTCTCGCCGGTAAGCACAACCAATCCGCATACCAAGTCTGCCTCCTGGGCGGCGTCAACGACGCCATGCAGCCCGAGGACAACTTCACCGAAGCCCAACACGCCGCGCTGCGACGCCTGCTCGCCGCCTACGGCAAGCCCGTCGTGTGGGCACCTGACTTCCCTCGATAGGAGAACGAAACGTGAAACCGCTGCCCCCGCAAACCCAGGTCGTCCTGGATCACCTGCGTCGCCACTCGCACCTGACCTCGTGGCAGGCCGAAGGCGTCTACCGCATCCGCCGCCTCGCCTCGCGCGTCGATGAGCTGCGCGCTGCTGGGCGAGAGCTTTGACATCCACTGTGGCGGCATCGACGCAATCCCGGTACACCACACCAACGAGATAGCCCAAAGCGAGGCAGCGACGGGCAAGGAGTGGGTCAAGTATTGGCTCCATGGCGAGTTCCTCCTCGATGATACCGGCAAGATGAGCAAGAGCAAAGGGGAGTTCCTGACCCTCTCGCTCCTCAGGGAGAAGGGCTTCGACCCGCTCGACTACCGCTACCTGGTCCTCGGTGCCCACTACCGCAGCCAGCTGCGCTTCAGCTTCGAGTCCTTGAAGATGGCACAGAGCGCCAGGCGCCGGATCGGCGAGGCGGTCAGGGCCCTGGTCAAGGCAGGGGCGGAGGCCGCCCCAATCGAGTCGGCTGAGGCGAAGGCGTACCAAGCAGCCTTCCTCTCCCACGTCCAGAACGACCTCAATACCCCCCAGGCGATCGCCGACCTCTGGGCGGTGATCAAGGATGAGACACTTTCAGCGGACGAACGTTATGCGCTTGTGCTATACTTTGACAAGGCACTGGGCCTGCGCCTCGATGAGATCGAGGGCGAAGAGGAGATCCCCCCTGAGGTTCTCTCCCTCTTTGAGGAACGCATGACGGCAAAGGCCGCCAAGGATTGGGCTCGCAGCGATGCACTGCGCAATGAGCTCGCCGCACTGGGCTATGTGGTGAAGGACTCGCCAAACGGCAGTACCATTGAAAAAAAGATGTAACTTATCAGAGAGGACAGTTGTTACGGTTATGGAAGTACAGAGCAACGATGAACGCTCATTCAGATTGGTCTACGAGGAGGTCTTTCCGATCTTGATGAGAGTCGTGTACCACGTAACAGGCAACGTCGACCTTTCGGAGGAGATCTGTCAGGAGGCGTTCATCCGGTTCTTTGACAAACAGATGAGTTTTCCCTCACTCAATGATGCCAAGTATTGGCTCATCAGGGTGAGCAAGAACTTGGCGATCAACCACGTCAAACGCAGGAGTCGGGAGATGAGTATGGTGGAGAAGCTGAAAAAGGCACCTTCTCCCCACGCCAACACCACCGATGGCGAGAAGGTCCTGATCGAAAAGGAGACGCGAAAGCTCGTCCAGGAGGCGATTGAAGAGCTTCCTGAGAAGTTCCGCATGGTGATCGTGCTGAAGGAGTACTCCGATATGGATTACAAGCAGATCGCACAGGTGCTCAATATTTCCGAAAGTAATGTGAAGGTGCGGGTCTACCGGGCACGGAAGATGCTCGAGTCGATCCTCAGCCAGGAGTAGCTCATGTGTGTAGATGACGAACTGTTGAGTACCTATCTAGATGGAGAGTTGGACGAGCCCTGGAAGACCCAGGTCTCCGAACACCTCCAGTATTGCCTCGCTTGTCGCCTGCGCCTCGGCCAGCTCAAGGCCTTGCATGAGCGCTTGCAGTCGGTCGCTCTCACCACCGAAGAGATGGCACAGAGCAAGGACCGCGTGTTGGCGTTCTTCGAAGAGACCAAGTTTCCCACCGCAGACCAGAAGCGCTCCTTCTGGAGGCGGAAGATCGAGATGAAGGTCGCCCCTGCGATCCTGACAGCGGCAGCCTTTGTCATCGTGGTCATCGGTTCCTTTGTATTCTTCTCCCCCAACACCCCCCAAGGACAGGAAATCCTTCCCGGTGTTGTGGCCCCGATCGATAGTGAGCACATCCGTCAAGTCACCGATGTCTCCAAGCCGAACCTCGGGATGTTCAGCCTCGAGCAGATCATCCAGCACCTCGACAGCTTGGGCTATTCGGTGAAGATCGAGATGAAGGCGGTCACCCCCATCGAATAAGACGCGGGATTGCCAACTGGTTGAGGCTCTACATTCACTTGTAGAGCCTCTGCTATTTTGTTACTATTGGGGCATTCGTTTTCCGGGAGGCAGTCTGTGAAAGCTGTTGTATTGTCCAAGGCGTATGACCCCAAGACCTTTGAGGATCGCATCTACCAGAGATGGATGGAGAAGGGGCTCTTCGCTCCCGAAGGGGAGGGCAGCGATCCGTTCACCATCGTCATGCCCCCGCCGAACGTTACCGGCATCCTGCACATGGGCCACGCCCTGAACAACTCGCTGCAGGATATCCTGACGCGCTACCACCGGATGAAGGGGAGGCCGACGCTCTGGTTGCCCGGCACCGACCACGCCGGTATTGCAACGCAGAACATCGTCGAGCGGGAGATCGCCAAGGAGGGACTGCGGAGACAGGACCTCGGGCGTGAGCGCTTCCTCGAGCGCACCTGGCTCGTCAAGGATCGCCACCATGCCATCATCAAGAAGCAGCTCGAGAAGATCGGTTCCTCCTGTGACTGGAGCCGTGAGCGCTTCACCATGGATGAGGGGCTCAGCCATGCTGTGCGCGAGGCGTTTGTCACCCTCTATGAACGTGACCTGATCTACAAGGGCGAATACCTGGTCAACTACTGCCCCAAATGCGGCACCGCCCTTGCCGATGATGAGGTCGAGTACCAGGAGGTGGCCGGCACGCTCTGGAATGTCCGCTACCCCTATAGCGACGGCAGCGGTTTCATCACCGTCGCCACGACCCGACCCGAGACGATGTTCGGCGACGTCGCCGTTGCCGTGAACCCCACCGATGAGCGCTATACCCACCTCATCGGGACGATGGTCAGCCTCCCGCTCACCGACCGCGAGATCCCGATCATCGCCGACAGCTTCGTCGAGAAGGAGTTTGGCACCGGCATGGTGAAGATCACCCCGGCCCACGACCCCAACGACTACCAGGCGGGCATCAGGCACAATCTGGAGCGCATCAACGTCCTCAACAGTGACGGTACGCTCAACGAGAACGTACCGGCCGCCTACCGGGGCATCAGCGCCGAGAAGGCGCGGGTCTTGGTGGTCAAGGACCTGGTCGATGGTGGCTTCATCACCGGAGAGAAAGAGCACAACCACGAGGTCGGCCACTGCTACCGGTGCCACACGATCATCGAGCCCTACCTCTCCAACCAGTGGTTCGTGCGCATGCAGGGGATGGCAGAGAAGGCCCTGAAGGCCCACCAGGATGGCAAGGTGATCTTCTACCCGAGACGATGGGAGAACACCTACACCCACTGGCTTGAGAACATCCACGACTGGTGCATCAGCCGCCAGCTCTGGTGGGGGCACCGCATCCCGGTATGGGAGTGCCAGGCGTGTGGAGAGCGGATCGTCAGCCGTGAGGACCCGACCGCCTGCCCGGCATGCAATTCAACCGACCTCAGGCAGGAGACCGACGTGCTGGACACCTGGTTCAGCTCCTGGCTCTGGCCCTTCTCGACCCTCGGATGGCCCGAGAAGACCAGCGACCTTGCCACCTTCTTCCCCACCAGCACGCTGGTCACCGGCTACGACATCATCTTCTTCTGGGTCAGCCGGATGATCATGGCGAGCCTTGAGTTCCTCGGCGAGGTGCCGTTCAGGGATATCTACATCACCGGCCTGGTACGCGACAAGCAGGGGAGGAAGATGAGCAAGAGCCTCGGCAACGGCATCGATCCCCTCGAGGTGGTCGACCAGTACGGCGCCGATGCGATGAAGTTCACCCTCTGCTACATGGCGACCCAGGGCCAGGACATCCTCATCGACATGGACAGCTTCCGCCTCGGCTCGCGCTTTGCCAACAAGGTGTGGAATGCCACCCGCTTCATCCTGATGAACCTAGAGGGGGCCGAGCTGCTCGATGCCGAGACGGTCCCGAGGAACACCCTCGACCGGTGGATCTACCACCAGCTCAACAATGCAGCGAGGAAGATCGAGCAGGCGATGGACTCCTACAAGTTCAACGAGGGGGCGCAGGCGGTCTACGACTTCTTCTGGAATGACTTCTGTGACTGGTATGTAGAGAGTGCCAAGCGCAACCTCTACAGCGATGATGCAGCAGAGAAGAGCCGGCAGGTGACCCTCCTGCTCGACCTGCTGGCCCAATCGATGCGCCTGATGCACCCCTTCGCCTCCTTCATCAGCGACGAGATCTACAGCCAGCTGCCGAACGTCAGCGATGAGTTGATCATGAGCACCTACCCTGAGTGGCGGGATGATCTTGAGAGTGCCACCGATGCCCTGTTCGTCAGCCGAATGCAGGAGGCGGTGAGCTCGATCAGGGCGCTGAAGGCAGACCTCTCCATTCCGGCAGACCGCAAGGTGGCGGTGGTCATCAAGGTTGACGATGACTTTGCAGCGACCGACTTCTTTGTTGAGAACCAAAGCCTGATCGCCTCCTTCATGGGTGCCTCGAGCCTCGTCATCGATGATGGGGCCGACACCAAGGGCGCGGTGCCCGTGGCGGGGACCGGCTACGAGAGCTTCGTCTTCGTCGGGGAGGCGATCGATGTCAAGGCAGAGATCGCCAAGCTGGAGGGTGAGGTGGCAAAGAGCGAGAAGGCGCTGGAGGCTGTACGGGCGAAGCTCGGCAACGAGAAGTTCATGACCAATGCCAAGGCGGAGGCGATCGAGAAAGAGGAGTCGAAGCGCGCTGAGTTCGAGGAGAAGATCGAGAAGGGCAAAAAGCACCTCGCGCTCTTGGCGAGTTTCCTCTGATCGAGGGGATATGTGCAGTGTCACGGAGAGAAGGCGTCCTTTCGGACGCCTTCAACTCTTCTTATACGCACTTCTCTTCTTGAATCTCTTTCCTGCGCTCTTTTGCGAGCTTCCCGATCTCGGGCGGCTGAGGCTTTCACCCCTTTTTCACAGAAGCGTGCATTTTCAGCGAGATATGTCTCATACTGCAGCATGATTTCTTCGTGTACTGTCATTTATTCCTCCAAACAACTAAGTTATGTCATTTTAGCATGTCCTGTACCCTATGCAACAAAAATGAACGGAATAAAGCACAATTTGGTGGGTATTTGGGGATATTTAGGTGCGTGCACGCTCATGGGGGCGGCTTGGCCGGCGAATTATAGCCCCGGGTGCAACACACTTGTCGGTTTTCAGGTAGTACCGCTTGGGGTGGTCAGCCTGCTCGACCACGTTGAACTGCTCATCGAGGAGGGTAAATCCCCTATCCTCGATCGAGGGGACGGAGAAGGTGACGTACTCGAGGACCATGTCAGAGCGGAGCTGGTTCTTCAATTCAATGGACCAGATACCGGGTTCGACCTCCTCTTCGAAGAGACCGCAGAAGAGGTAGGAGCGGTCATATGGCTCCTCGGTGATGGTCCCCCGGTCAGAGGGGAAGAAGAAGCCGGTGGAGTACTGGCGGTGGCTGACGGCAAAGAGGTCCTTGCGGTACTCGAGCCAGCTGGGGTCGCCGGTGGTGAGGGCATCGAGGGCCTTGCGGTAGGCACGGGTGACCACGGCCACGTAGTAGCTTGATTTCATGCGCCCCTCGATCTTGAGGCTGCTGACCCCGCTGTCGACGAGCTCCTGGAGGTGGTCGATCATGCAGAGGTCGGCGGAGCTGAGGATCGTGGTGTACCCATCCTCCTCGCTGATGGGGAGGTAGTGGCCCTCCCGTTCCATCTCCTCGAGGGCGAGGCGGTACTTCCACCGGCAGGAGTGGGCGCAGTCCCCTTGGTTGGCACTGCGTCCGGTCATGAAGGTGGAGAGGAGGCAGCGCCCGCTGTAGGCCATGCACATTGCCCCGTGGACGAAGACCTCGAGCTCGAGGTCGGGGTTGCGCTCCTTGATGGCCCTGATGTCTGAGAGGGGGGTCTCCCGGCCGAGGATCACCCGCTTGAACCCCAGGTCGTGGTAGAGGGCGGCACTCTCGCTATTGGTGCAGGAGGCCTGGGTGGAGAGGTGGAGCTCCACCGATTCACCGAGCCCATTGCGCAGGATATTGACCAGGCCCAGGTCGCTGATAATGTACCCGTCGAAGGGCCACTGCCGGATCTCAGGAAGTTGCTCCTTCAACCGGGCGATCCGCCCCTCGTCAAAGAGCATGTTCATCGTGCAGTAGAGCTTCTTGCCGCTCTCCCGCTTCATCTCCTTCACGGTCTCGAGGTCCGAGGCGGAGAAGTTCTTTGCATTGGTGCGCAGCGAGAAGTCAGAGAGGCCGAGGTAGGCTGCGTCCGCCCCATAGGCGAGGGCGAGACGCAGCTTCTCGATGCTTCCGGCCGGACTGAGCAGCTCAACGCTCACTGACGATCTCCTTGACCGCCTGGGTAACCGCCCGGCTGATCACCGTGATCTCCTCATCCGTGGAGAGGGGACCCTCCGCCTTTGCCTTGACGCTCTTTCGTTTGGCGTCGTCGGGGAAGGCGATGGCGAGCACCTCCTCGATGGAAGTGACCAGGTGGAAGTCGATCCCCTTGGTCACCGTCTCATCGAGCTTGTCCAGATCGCGTTTGTTGAACGCGGGGATGATGATGTCACGGATCTTGTTGCGCCGCGCTGCGAGCACCTTCTCCTTGAGCCCGCCGATGGGCATGACCTTGCCCTTGAGCGAGAGCTCCCCGGTCATGGCGAGGTTGGGTGCCATGACCTGGTCGGTGACCAGGCTGTAGAGGGCACATGCCATCGTGATGCCTGCCGACGGGCCATCCTTGGGGGTCGCCCCCTCGGGCACGTGGAGGTGGATCGCATTGTGCTCGAACCAAGCCGGGTCGATGTTGTGCTCCACGGCATGGGCCTTTACCCAGGTGTGGGCGATGGAGACCGACTCCTGCATCACATCCCCGAGCTGGCCGGTGAGCTTCACCTCACCCTTGCCGGGGGTGTTCTGCGCCTCGATGATGAGGGTGTCGCCCCCCATCGAGGTCCAGGCGAGGCCGATGGCCATGCCGGGCCGATCCGCCTTGAGGATCTCGTCCTCGACGAAAATCGGCTCTCCGAGCAGCTCCCTCAGCAGCACATCATCGATGGTGATGGGCAGCGTCTCCGGCGGGGACTCGATCAGGCGCAGGGCGATTTTGCGGTGGATCTTGTGCAGGCTCTTCTCGTAGTTGCGCACCCCCGCCTCACGGGCGTACTCGTCGGCGATCTTGCGCAGGATGGCCGGGGTATACTTGACCTCGGCCTTGGTGAGGCCGTGCTTCTCCAGGCTCTTGGGGACCAGGTACTTGCGCCCGATGGCGAGCTTCTCCTCACTGGTGTAGCCGGAGAGCTCGATGATCTCCATCCGGTCCAGCAGGGGGCGGGGAATCGTCTCGGTCGTGTTGGCCGTGGTGATGAAGAGCACCTGGCTCACATCGAAGGGGAGGTCGAGGTAGGTGTCACGGAACGAGGAGTTCTGCTCGGGGTCGAGGACCTCCAGCAGGGCGCTGGCCGGGTCTCCCTGGTAGCTGATGCCCATCTTGTCGATCTCGTCGATGAGGAAGACGGGGTTCTTCGTCTTGGTGATCCTGAGCCCCTGGATGATCTTGCCCGGCAGCGCTCCGATGTAGGTGCGCCGGTGGCCCTTGATCTCGCTCTCGTCGTTCATGCCGCCGACGGAGAAGCGGAAGTACTCCTTCTTGAGTGCCCGGGCGATGGAGACACCGACACTGGTCTTGCCGACGCCGGGAGGGCCGACGAGGCAGATGATCGAGCCCTTGGTATCCTGCTTCTTCTTGCGCACCGCAAGGAACTCGAGGATCCGGTCCTTCACATCCTTCATGCCGTAGTGGTCACGCTCGAGGATGCGCCGGGCGCTGTCGATGGAGAAGTTCTCCGGCTTGGGGTCCTTCCACGGCAGGTCGCTGATGATCTCGAGGTAGGTGCGCGTCAGCGCATACTCGGGCGACGAGGGCTCCATGCCCTCGAGGCGGCTCATCTCCCGCTCCACACTCTCCTTGGCCTCCTCGTTGAGGGGCAGGTTCTTGAACTTGGCCTTCAGGCGGGTGATCAGCTCCATCTTGGGGTTGGTGGTCATGCCCAGCTCCTGCTGGATCGACCGCAGCTCCTCGCGCAGGAAGTACTCGCGTTGGTTCTTCTCGATCTTCTGGTTGACCCGTGCCTGGATCTTTGCCTGCACCTGGGCGATGTTCTGCTCGTTCTTGATGAAGACGAGGACCTTCTCGATGCGCCTGCGCACCACTAGGGTCTCCAGGATCGCCTGCTGTTGTTTCCGGTCGACGTTGAGGATGCTGGCGATGAAGTCGGCGAGCTTGCCCGGGTGGTCGATGTTGACCATGTTCAGGCGCATCTCCTCGCTGAAGAGCTGGTTGTTCTTCGTCAGCGTCTTCATCTCGCTGAGCAGAAGGCGGGTCCACGCCCGCAGTTCATCGACCTCATCCTCGATATCCTCGAGGTAGCGGACCTCGGCGACCAGGTAGGGGCCACTGGGGTAGAATTGCTTGGTCTCGAAGCGTTTGAGCGTCGAGATGAAGATGGAAATCCCCCCGTCGGGGAGCTTGATCTTCTTTACGATCTTGGCAACGGTTCCCACCGTATAGAGGTTCTCGGCAGCGTACTCATCGCCATCGCCCTCGTCCTTTACCAAGAGGAGGCCGAGGAAGCCCCCATGCTTGATCGCCTGGTTGACGATCTCGACATCCTGGGTGTCGGTGATCATCAGGGGCGTGAAGAGGCCGGGGAAGACGGGATTGCCCGTAACCGGAAGTATAAATAGATTATTGGGAAGCAGTTGCTCGATGGGCATCAGTTCCTGTTCAGACATAGCGCCTCCATAAATGCTAACGATACTCAGGTGGCTCGGGGCCACCTGAATCAAAGGTACTCAAAGTTATTCACAAAGGAAAGCTACTCTTCCTTCCCTCTCATCCATTTGACACCGAGGTAACAGAAGGGGGTGTCCAGGAGGGCGAAGAGGACCTTGAAGAGCCAATAGGGGATGATGAGGGTGAAGAGGAAGGAGACGGTGTAGGTGCTGTTCATCCGGTAGAAGGCGATGAACATGAAGATCACCGTGTCGACGAACTGGCTGGTGATGGTGGAGAGGTTGTTGCGGATCCACAGCTTCTTGCCCTTGTTCACCTTCTTGAAGAAGAGGAAGAGAGCGACATCAAGATTCTGGCTGATCGAGAAGCTGATCAGGCTGGCCAGGCTCATGCGCATCGACATGCCGAAGACCGCGCTGTACGCCTCCTGCAGGCCCCATGAGGCATGGGGCTTGATGGGGATGAAGAGGGCGGTGACCACGAAGACGACGACCAGCATGAGGATGGAGAGACGGACGACGAGGTTGGCGTGGTCGCCTCCTTTGACCTCGGCGATGATGTCGGTGATGAGGAAGAGGACCGGCATGAAGAAGATGCCTACCGAGACGCGGACACCAGCCAGGCTGATGATCTTGCTGCCGACGATATTGACCAATACCATCCCCGTTATGTAAAGGGCGAAGAGGAACATCTCCTTCCGGTCCAGTGGTGCACTTGAATTATCCATAGCGGGCTCTCCTGTAAGATGATGGCAAAGTGTACCGAAAAGAGGGGAGGGGGGTCAAATGGAGAGGACTCTATAGGGATATACCTTGAATTTGACCATTAGTGACGAGTATTTGCAAAAACGGGTGGAAAATCCGGATCAAAGCCTTTGTAAACGTTTACAATTTTTCTTGACAACTGCAAAAACACGTGTGAGACTATAGGCGTATTGCACAGTAGGACAGGATAATTTCTGTATTATCACCCGATCAAGGAGCTGACGCTTTGGCAACAACTGTTCTCTCCATGAAGAATATCGATAAGCGATTTGCTGGTGTCCATGCCCTCAAGGGGGTCGATTTCGACCTCCGGGAAGGGGAGATCCACGCGCTGGTCGGCGAGAATGGCGCAGGCAAGTCGACATTGATGAAGGCACTGACCGGCATCTTCCCCAAAGACAGTGGGGATATCATCTATCTGGGACAGCCCTTCAACCCCAAGGGGCCGAAGGACTCGCTTGATGCCGGTATCGCAATCGTCCACCAGGAACTGAACATGATGGACCACCTCTCGGTTGCCCAGAACCTCTTTATCGGCCGTGAATCGACGAAGGGGAGGGGGTGGCTGCTCGATGAGAAGGCACAGAACAAGCGTGCCAGCGAGCTGCTCAGCCGTCTCAACATGGACATCGATCCCACCGAGAAGCTCGGCAACCTGACGGTAGGCAAGCAGCAGATGGTCGAGATTGCCAAGGCGGTCTCCCATGACCTGAAGGTCCTCATCCTCGATGAGCCCACCGCGGCGCTCACCGACCGGGAGATCGATGACCTCTTCACCATCATGCGCGACCTCTCCGCCAAGGGCGTGGGGATGATCTACATCAGCCACCGCCTTGATGAGATCGGCGTTATCACCGACCGGGTGACGGTGCTGCGTGATGGTGAGTACGTCGGCACCGAGAAGACAAGCGAGCTCTCCAAGGAGCAGATGATCAACATGATGGTCGGGCGTGTCATCTTCGAAGAGCCCAAGAGCCACTCGATGGTCGCCCCCGATGCCCCGGTGGTGCTCAAGGTCACCAACCTCAATGCAGGGCGCCAGGTGCAGAATATCAACTTTGAGCTGCGCAAGGGCGAGATCCTCGGCTTCGCCGGCCTGATGGGGGCGGGGCGTACCGAAACGATGCGCGCGCTCTATGGCGCCGATGATTCAAGTGGCTCCATCGAAATCAACGGCAACCCGGTGCTGATCCGAGAGCCGCTTGATGCGGTGCGCCACGGCATCGGGTACCTCAGCGAGGACCGCAAGCGCTATGGCCTTGCCATCCGCCTCTCCGTATTGCACAACTCAGTGATGGCGGCCTATAGCGAGCTCTCCCCGAAGGTGTTGCTCTCGCTCAAGAAGCTGGAAGATACCGCCTCCGAGTACGTGGACAAGCTTGATGTGAAGACCCCATCGCTTGAGCAGCTGGTGAAGAACCTCTCGGGAGGCAACCAGCAGAAGGTGGTCATTGCCAAGTGGCTGATCAAAAACAGCCAGATCCTGATCTTCGATGAGCCGACGCGAGGAATCGACGTCGGGGCGAAGAGCGAGATCTACTCCCTGATGGCCGAGCTTGCCGCCGAGGGCAAGTCGATCATCATGATCAGCAGTGAGCTCAATGAAGTTCTGAGGATGAGTGACCGCATCGCCGTCATGTGCGAGGGGCGGATCACCGGATTTCTTGATATAGCAGAAGCGACCCAGGAGAAGATCATGCACCTGGCGACCCACCGCGGATAGGAGAGGTTTTATTATGGCAGTAGCAGATACGAAACTTGTACCGGCAGATCAGAAGAAGGGATTGGACATGCAGAAGCTCCTGGCTCCGCTTGCCCTGGTCATCATCTATGTATTCTTCTCAATCTTCGGTCGTAACTTCTTCTCTTATACTACGTTGGTGAATATCCTCGACTCCTCGTACTACATTGGATTCCTTGGGATCGGCGTTACTTTCGTCATCATCACCGGTGGCATCGACCTCTCCTGTGGGACGGTCATGATGGCTGCAGCCATCATCGGAGGCACGGCGTACAAGACATGGGGATGGCCGATGTGGCTCAGCCTGCTCCTGATCCTCGCCGTCGGCGTCCTCTTCGGCTTCTTCAATGGATTCCTCATTAGCCGCCTGGGCCTGCCCCCCTTCATCGCCACCCTCGGCACCCAGATGGTCAGCCTCGGCACCGGCTCGATCGTCTCCAACGTCAGAAGCGCCACCTTCCCCGCCCGCGGGGCCGCCGATAGCTGGTTCAAGAGTGCCTTCAAGTACATCACCCCCAACGACTTCTCCTTCCCGACCGGGGCGTTGCTCCTCTTTGGTATGGCCTTCCTCGCCTATATCGTGCTCACCCGCACGAAGATGGGCCGCTACATCTTCGCCATCGGCGGCAACGAGAGCGCTGCGCGTCTCGCGGGCATCTCGGTCGATGCACCAGCGGGCGCGGCGCCAAAGCGCACGTCCAGTTGCAGGGCGGTGACCGGCACGGGCGTGATCTGCTGGCAGTCACCTGCGGGCGCGGATTGCTCCAGCGACACTGTCAGCAGATTGATGGCGCTGAGCGCATAGACCGGCACATCGGCGCCGAGCGTTTCGCGTTCGCTGTCCACACGCAGCTTCTTGGCCGCCAGCAGCACACCGTTCCAGCGCAGCACGCCCACAGGTTGCTGCGCACGGCTTTGCGCGGGCAACTGGAACGATGCCTGCACATGCGACGGCGTGTGGTTGCTGGTCAATGGCGGCGTGAGTACAAAACTGGCGGCCCAGTTCTGCGGCGCCTGCACCGCAAATTG
>CALFMX010000071.1 GCA_937902565.1 uncultured Spirochaetales bacterium | reverse complement strand
GCGGAAAGGACCTGATCCTCCACATCATCGGCATGATCGGTGTCGATGGTGCCCTCTACCAGAGTATGGAGTTCACCGGGCCCGGTGTGGCCAACCTCTCCATCGATGATCGCTTCACCATCGCCAACATGGCCATCGAGGCCGGGGCGAAGAATGGGATCTTCCCCGTCGACGAGGTCGCGCTCGCCTACATGGCGGAGCACTACCGGAAGGAACCTCGGATCTATGAGGCGGACAGCGATGCCGAGTACGAGAAGACCTACGAGATCGACCTCTGTGAGGTGAAGAACACCGTCAGCTTCCCCCACCTGCCCTCCAACACCCGTACCATTGATGAGGTGGGCGAGATCAGGATCGACCAGGTGGTCATCGGCAGCTGTACCAACGGCCGCATCGATGACATGCGCATGGCAGCCGAGATCCTCAAGGGGAGGAAGGTGGCCCCCCACGTACGGGCCCTGATCTTCCCGGCGACACAGAAGATCTGGAAGCAAGCGATGAGTGAGGGGCTCTTCGACATCTTCGTCGATGCCGGCTGTGCCGTCTCGACCCCCACCTGCGGGCCCTGCCTCGGCGGTCACATGGGGATCCTCGCCGAAGGGGAGCGGGCGGTGTCCACCACCAACCGCAACTTCGTCGGCCGGATGGGCCATCCCAAGAGCGAGGTCTACCTCGCCAGTCCCACGGTAGCCGCCGCCAGTGCTGTGGCCGGCTACATCGCAGATCCCAAGAAAATCATGGAGGCGTAGCATGCACGTAGAAGGAAGTGTGTTCAGATATGGGGACAACGTCGACACCGACGTCATCATCCCGGCGCGGTACCTCAATACCGCCAACCACAAGGAGCTTGCAGCCCACTGCATGGAGGATATCGACAGCGAGTTCGTCAAGCGCGTCAAGGCGGGTGACATCATCGTCGCCGACCGGAACTTCGGCTGTGGGTCGAGCCGCGAGCACGCCCCCATCGCCATCAAGGAGAGCGGGGTCAGTTGCGTCATCGCCCGCTCCTACGCCCGGATCTTCTACCGCAACTCGATCAACATCGGCTTGCCGATCCTCGAGTGCGAGGAGGCGTGCGACAACATCAAGGCGGGTGATCGCGTCACGGTCGACTTCGATACCGGCACGATCACCAACCTTACCAGTGGCCAGGTCTTCCAGAGCGAGCCCTTCCCGCCCTTCATGCAGGAGCTCATCGCAAGCGGCGGCCTTGCAGCCTACATGGCTGGAAAGGAGGTCAACTGATGAAGAAGAGGATCGCTGTCATCCCCGGCGACGGGATCGGGCCGGATATCATGGGCGAAGCACTCAATGTGCTCAAGGTGGTCGAGAAGAAGTTTGGTCACGAGTTCTCTGTCACCGAATACCTGGCAGGCGGTGCCGCCCTCGATGTGTATAGTACCCCGCTGCCTGAGGAGACCCTCTCCGGGTGCAAAGCAAGCGATGCGGTCCTGCTCGGATCGCTTGGCGGGCCCAAGTGGGATGGCCTGCCGTCCCACCTTCGCCCCGAAAAGGGGCTCTTGGGCCTCAGGGGCGGCCTCGGCCTCTTCTGCAACCTCAGGCCGGCCATCATGTACAAACAGCTCTCCGATGCCTGCCCCCTCAAGGCGGAGGTCGTCGGTGATGAGCTCAACATCATGGTGGTGCGTGAGCTCACCGGAGGCATCTACTTTGGCAAGCGCGAGCGTGACGGGGAGAGTGCCTACGATACGATGAACTACACCAAAGGCGAGATTGAGCGCATCATGCACAAGGGCTTCGAGATCGCCCAGAAGCGGTCGAAGCGGCTCTGCAGTGTCGACAAGGCGAACATCCTCTCCTCAAGCCAGTTGTGGCGAGATGTAGCCAATGAGATGGCCAAGCAGTATCCTGACGTGGAGCTCTCCCATCTCTACGTCGACAATGCGGCGATGCAACTGGTGCGCAACCCCCGCCAATTCGATGTGATCGTCACCGAGAACATGTTCGGTGACATCCTCAGTGATGAGGCGAGCCAGATCACCGGATCGATCGGGATGCTGCCGTCGGCAAGCCTCAGCGAGGGGCATATGGGCATGTATGAACCGATCCATGGCAGTGCCCCAGATATCGCCGGCAAGGATCTGGCCAACCCCATCGCGATGATCCTCTCGGTGGCGATGATGCTGCGTCACAGCTTCGGCCTTGAGGCTGAGGCCCTGGCGATCGAAGAGGCGATTGGACGGGTCCTGGACGAAGGGTATCGGACTGCCGATATCCATTCGCCGGGGATGAAGAAGATTGGGACCAAGGAGATGGGCCGGCGGATCGCCGAAGCCCTCTAGTGTGAAGGAGTAGTGGATATGGATGAGATGAAGAGACGTTCAAGTGCGATGACCGAAGGGGTGCAACGCAGCCCCCACCGTTCGTTGATGAAGGCCCTGGGCTGGACGGACCGCGAGATCCACATGCCGATCATCGGCATTGTAAGCGGGGCAAACGAGATCATCCCAGGCCATATCCACCTCGGCCGGATTGTCGATGGAGTGAAGGCCGGGGTACGCCAGGCGGGCGGAAACCCCGTCTCCTTCCCGGTCATTGGCGTCTGTGATGGGATTGCCATGGGGCATACCGGCATGCGCTACAGCCTTGCCAGCCGTGAGGTGATCGCCGACTCGATCGAGATCATGGCGATGGCACACCCCTTTGATGCCCTGGTCTTTGTCCCCAACTGTGACAAGATTGTGCCGGGGATGCTCATGGCAGCCGCCCGGTTGAACATCCCCTCGATCTTTGTAAGTGGTGGGCCGATGCTCGCCGGTACGATGGACAGCCCGGAGGCGTGCAAGACCAACCTCTCGGTGATGTTCGAGAAGGTCGGCTCCCATCAGGCGGGCATGATCAGTGACGAGGAACTGCTCGAGTACGAGGACAACGCCTGCCCCACCTGTGGCTCGTGTAGTGGCATGTACAC
>CALFMX010000070.1 GCA_937902565.1 uncultured Spirochaetales bacterium | reverse complement strand
GGCCAGTCGATGGTCATCCTCACCGGCTCGCTCGACCTGTCGGTGGCGTACCTGATCAGCCTGGGGACGCTGGTCGCCGCCCAGACCATGCAGACCGGCGGGGTGCTGCTCGCCGTCCTCGCCACCCTCGCCCTGTCGGTGGCGGTCGGGCTCGCCAACGGCCTGATCGTGGCCGGGCTCAAGGTCAACGCCTTCATCGCCACCCTCGGCTCGATGTTGATCATCTACGGGATCAACTCAATCTACTTCAACATGGCTCCGAACAACAGCCAGCCGATCGGGGGGTTGCGGCCTGACTTCACCTACCTTGGGTCGGGGTCGATCGGGTTCATACCGGTCATAGTGATCTTTGCCGCGGCCGTCTCACTCATTGTCTGGTTCGTCCTCAACAAGACCGTCTTCGGGAAGAACGTCTATGCCGTGGGAGGAAACCCCGAGGCAGCGGCGGTCTCGGGCATCAACATCACACAGACCCTGGTCGGCCTCTTCGCCGTCTGTGGATTCCTGATCTCCTTCTCCGGGGTGCTGGAAGCCGCACGCACCGGCGGGGCGACCAACAACTACGGATCGGGGTATGAGCTTGATGCCATCGCCTCCTGTGTTGTCGGTGGCGTCTCGACCACCGGGGGCGTGGGGACGGTCAGCGGCGTCATCGCCGGTGTCATCATCTTCAGCTTCATCAACTACGGCCTGACCTTCATCGGCGTGAACCCCTACTGGCAGAATATCATCAAGGGTGTGATCATCGTGATGGCGGTCTCGTTTGATATCAGAAAGTACGTGCAGAAGAAGTAGTGCACGCATCCCTTCCACCATTGAGGCAGGAGCAATCCTGCCTCAACTTATTGGATGCTCTGGAAGAGCAATCGCTGGTGCTCCTCGCTGAACATCGACTCCTTGGTCACCAACGCCCAGTCGACCGGTTGCTGGGCGGGTTTTCTCCCCTCGAGCAGATCCACTGCGGCAAGGACGCTCCGGTAGCCGAGGTTGAAGGCGTTGACCACCACCAGGGCATCGATGGTGGACTCCTCCAGCAGCTGGATCTCGTACCGGGTGTTGCCCAGGGCGATGAAGCGTACCCCCGGGTGGTCTTCAATGGCGGGGGCAACGCCGCCTGCGGTGTACTCCTCGAGGGCGAAGACGACGTTGATTGTTGGATCCCCGTCCAAGGCGGTCGAGGTGATATCGTAGGCGATCGCCTCGTCGGTCAGGCTGAAGGTTGAGCTGACGATCTGGCTCTTGGGCCTCGTTTTCAACGCCGCACTGAGGCTCTCCACCAGGTTGGTCATCGTCGTGGTGTTGGGCAGCGAGCCGATGATCAGGGCGTTGATCGCCTCATCCTCCCCAAAGAGGGTGAAGGCGTAGGTGGCCATCGCCGCGCCGATCTCCCGATAGTCGGCGGTGATGAGGAAGTCTGCAGCCTGCCCCATGAGGGCGGTGTCGGCGAGCACCACCTTGATCCCCTTCGCCTGTGCCTTTGTCACCACATCCTTGAGGCGGGTGTAGTGGGATGGGGAGAGGATGATGGCATCGAAGCCCTGGTCGATCGCCGACTGTACACAGGCGATCTGACCCTCGTAGTCCGACTCATTGATCGGGCCGAAGAACTCCAGGACCGCGGAGGTGGCGCTGCGGGCGCTGCGCGCCCCGTTCTTCAGCGCCCCCCAGAACTCTCCGCCCTGCATCATCGTGATGACGGCGATGCGGGGATTGTCCACCACCTGTTTGGGGGTGCACCCGGTCAAAAGGAGGAGCAGGGCGAGGAGTATGGGTGTTGTCCGTCTCATACCGTAACCCCCTTCAATGGAGCAGTGGATGGCTGTTCCGGGATGATGAGGCGCACCAGGGTGCCTACATCACGCTCGCTTGAGATCTCCAGGCCGTAGTCTGAGCCCCAGTAGAGCTGGATCCGTTGGTGGACGTTGCGCACCCCGAAGCCCATCCGCTTCGGGTGCTCGCTGCCAAAGTCAAGCAGCTTGGTAAGCGTCTCCTCGCTCATGCCGACCCCATTGTCCCTGACTTCGATGACCACCGCCCCCGGCTTGCGACGGTAGACGCGGATGGCGATGGTGCCCATCTCCTGCAGGTACTTGATACCGTGGTAGATGGCGTTCTCCACGATCGGCTGGACGATGAGCTTGATCGTCGCCAAGTTCTCGGTGCCCTCCTCCGTCTCGATGGTGAACTCGAACTTGTTCTGGTAGCGCATCTGCTGGATGATGAGGTAGTTGCGCACATGTTCAAGCTCCTCTGCGATGGTGATGATGTCCCGCCCCTTGCTGATGGAGATGCGGAAGAGCTTTGCCAGGGAGGTCACCATCCTGATGACCCCTTCGTTATCGCCTTGCTCGGCCATCCAGACCACCGAGTCGAGGGTGTTGTAGAGAAAGTGCGGGTTGATCTTCGCCTGCAGGGCATCGAGCTCGAACTTGCGCTTCGCCTCCTGGCTGGTGACGATGTCATCCATCAGGGCGCGGATACGGCGCACCATCACGGCGAAGGTTTCGGAGAGGGCGGCCACCTCCTGGCTGCCCGCAACCGTCGGCGGGGAGGAGAAGTCCCCCTTCTCGACACTGTTCATCAACCGCTCCAGCTCCCTGATCGGGCGGCTGATATAGGCGGCGAGCGAGCGGGAGACCACGATGGTGATGGCGATCAGGATGAGGATGACGACCATCATGATGAGGGTGTATTTCTGGAGGCCCGCCATGAGTTCATCGATGTAGGCGACACCGACGATCCTCCAGCGGGCGTTGTTGACGGTATCGACGATGACGAGGCGCTCCCGCCCCTCGAAGGTGGTGTGGAAGGTGCCGAAGATGTGCTCCTGCACCGACTCGAGGTCCTCGTTGAACAAGTTGCTGTTGATCAGCTGTTGGTAGGGGTGGTAGACGATCTTGCCGTCGTTGTCGATGAAATAGACGTACCCGCTCTTGCCCAGGCGGGCAGTCTGGATCAGCTCGCTGACCGCCCAGAAGTTCATGTCCATAGGCGCA
>CALFMX010000069.1 GCA_937902565.1 uncultured Spirochaetales bacterium | reverse complement strand
CATCGGCGGGGCGCGCAACCTGGGCCGTGAGGTGATCCGCATCGATTTGACGCTCGATGCCAACAAGCAGATAGTCGACCGGACCATCGCCATCGTCGATATGGCCGACTGGGAGCCCAGTGACCTGATCCGGGGGGACGACTTCATCATCGACGCGCATACCGAGACGAGGGACTACATCCTCGGAGGCCCGGTCGGCGACGATGGACAGCGTAGCGGAGGGATCTTCGGCCAAGCGGCCGCCACCTTCCAGCCGCCCAATGAGATCCGCGGCATTCCGGAGGGGAAGCTGCGCGATACCGCGGTCATGGACCTGATCAACGAGGTACAGCTGAAGAACAGTGGCGCCGATGTCTCGGCTGCCGCCCTCTTTGCCGATACCAGCGACATCAAGGCGGGGGATATCAACTACGGGACGATCTTCGGCATCTACAAGTTTGACAACACCCTCTATCGGGTCAAGGTCACCGGCGCAGAGCTGAAGGCGTACATGGAGTGGTCGGCAGCGTGCTACAACCAGTGGGTTCCCGGCGACATCTCGATCAGCTTCAATCCCGAGAAGCCCGGCTACCTCTATGATATGTTCGCCGGTGTCGACTACGAGATCGACCTTTCAAAGCCGGCGGGCCAGCGGATCCGCAACGTGATCTACAAGGGCAAACCGCTCAGCGACACCGAAGAGCTCCTCCTGGCGGTGAACAACTACCGCTACTCCTCGGCACTGAAGGCACAGAAGCTCGTCGCCGCGACCAAGGAGTGGGAGAGCCCCAACTCGATCCGCGATATGCTCGTCGAGCACATCCAGGAGCATGGCGTCGTCCAGCCGAAGGTCGACAACAACTGGAGGATCGTCGGGGTCGACCTCTCCTCCCCCTATCGCAACGAGGTCATCAAGCTGGTCAACGATGGCAAGCTCGAGGTGCCCTATGCCTCGTCGCTGAACATCAACGACCTGAAGAAGAAGGGCGTTATCAAATAACGAGCCACACGGGGGCTGCCTCTCAGGCAGCCCCATCCCTTACCCAATGAAGGTGCACCGCAGGCAGGTAAGCGTCCCATCACCCCCGGGGCGGCCGGGCCAGTCGTCATAGAGCGCCGGGGCTATATGATCGGCGAAGAGACACGATTCAAGGGTAGTCTTCGCCCCTGGTCTCCATGGCCTCATCAGATGGACCGAATGGTGGCCGACACCCTCTGCGTGGGTGAAACGGCATCTATCAAAGACGAAGCCCTGCCCGCCCTCAACGGTCGAGGGGGCGCACACCCACCCCGCCCCAACACTGCAGATCTCACTCTCGACGAAGCGGGCATCCCCACTGCCGAAGATAAAGTCCACACTCCCCTCTATGAGGCCCTGGTGGAAGTGGAGCTCACACCCTCTGCGCTCAGAGAGGTGACGCGGCCCATAGAAGCCGCCCTCCTCCCGCTCCTCTTGTGGAAGCGGGCCGACAAAGAGCGTATCCTGGTGGGATTTGAGCCGCACACTGCGGCAGTGGCAGCGGGCCACATCGAGGTAGAGGGCGATCGCCTGACCCTGCGAAGGATCGGCTCCATTGATGATGGTGAGATTCTCCAGAACCAGCTCCTCTCCACTGAAGAAGGCGGTAGCCGAACGGAAGGTCCCGCGCTTCCTCTTTGCATCGATGACATCGCGCCCACCGGATGAGGCGGTGATGACGACCTCCCCCTCCCCCCTGATGGCAAGAGAGCGCTTGTCGCTGAAGAGGCGTTCATTGTAGGTCCCCTCACCCACCACTATGGTAGCCTCACACCCATAGGGGATGGCCTCAAGCGCTTCCCCTATGGTGCAGTAGTCACCGGCGCCATGTGGATCAACGGTAAGATTGAGCATTGGGCACTCCTCCTCTCCTGCAAGGGTGGAGGAGCGCCTTGTTTTGGTCAAGGGGCTACGGTGATCGATTAGAGGAACATCACCATGTAGAGCGGCAGGTAGTCGATCTGCTCATCCACTTCAACATGGTGGGTACTGAGGACAAGTGCCCGCTTCTCGTGTCTGGAACTTGCCGCTATTGGACGGCCGCGGGAGCCTGGTGGACACTCTGTGCCGATAACGAATACAAGAGATAGGCATTGTACATGAACTACGTGCAAATCAAGTGATGTCTCACTGTGTGACACAATGGGGGCCTACTTAGTATTAAATCGTATATAATTAGTTATTTAGAAAATAATAAAGAAATTCTATCACATTTTTACCAGGTAATTATCCCAGTTTTGACATTTTTTACAGGGTATTTTGATGCTATTTTGCCACTTTTTGCAACTTCAGCACGCAAGGCACGCCCGCGCGATGGCAATCCTGAACTCATGGATGCTCCGTGGATCGGGGACATTGAGGCGGTTGGTCAGGATGGTGAGCACCCGGTTGTCAGTGGGGTTGACGTAGAGGTAGGTGCCGGTAAAGCCGGTATGGCCCCAGCCGTTGCAGGGGAAGAGCTCACCAGAGTGGCAGCCGAGGCCCCGGGTGTCGCCCCAGTCGGTAAAGACGCTCTCCTTGAGCGTTTCGCTGATGAAGCCATCGAGAAAGCGGCTGGCGAAGGTGAGCAGGTCATCAGTTGAGGAGAAGAGGCCGGCGTGGCCGGCAGTGCCCCCGAAGTAGTAGAAGGCGTTGCCATCGTCGGCCTCGCCCTGGATGGCCCGCCCCTCCTCCCTCCACCCATCAAAGGAGAGGTTCCGCTCTTCCACCATCTTTCGTTCGATCCGATTGCCCCACTCGGTCGGCACACAGTGGGAGGGGTCGGGGTGGTAGGTGGTATCATCGAGGCCGAAGGGCTCGATGATCAGGGTCTTGATGGCGCTCTCCAGGCTCATGTGCGTGTGCTCCTCGATGATCTGGGCCAAGAGCATATAGTTGAGGTCGGAGTAACACATACCGGACGAGGCCCCTTCGGCGGTGAGGGCCGTTTCCAATGCTGCATAGAAGTCCATCGTGGCGTGGACATAGAAGGGATGCCAGGCCGGCAAGGTGGAGTGGTGGGTCAACAGCTGGCTCACCGTGATCGGTGCAAGCCGCTTCCTGAGGCTCCCGCTGGCAATGGGCAGCAGCGATGAGACACCACTGGAGAGGGAGAGAACTCCCCGGTCGATGAGGGAGAGGGTGACGGCAGTCGTGAAGAGCTTGGTCAGCGAGGCGAGGTCAAAGAGCCTCTCCCTCCGCTCTCCCCACCGGCGGATGCTCCTCTTGCCGCCCTCGAGGTAGCCGATCTCACATACAGTGAAGAGCTCATCACAGAGGGCTCGCTCTACAATGGATTCTATGTTCATGTTCCCCCGACGACCAAGCAGCGCTTGGCACCGGCTGTCCGCTGTTCGAATCCCCGAAGCCTTCCCGCCTTGGAACAAGGGGTGAGGTCCATCGGTCTGCCGGTTGCCTTCCTAGCGGTATCTTCTGCGTCTATTGAGCTCGGTTCCATCTCTTCCATGCAACAACATCGGGCCACTGCCGTCAAGTCCTTCGCCGCTCCGGTCAGCATCAGAGGTACTCCATTGTTATGGTCCCCAGCACCACTGCACGCGAGGCGCCGGTCACTTTCGGTATATTGGAGGGGATGCCCATCATCGAGGCGTGGGCCAGGAGGGCAAAGGCCATCGCCTCCCGGTCGGTATCGAGGACCCCCAGCTCGGTGGAGGTGACCACCTCAGCTTCAAGGCCATCTGATATCATCGCCACCAACGTCTTGTTGCGGGCCCCGCCACCACAGACCACGACCCGATCGAGGGCGGTGACCGGCAGGACGAAATCGCGATAGGCATCGACGATGCTCCGTGCCGTGAAGGCGGTCGCCGTGGCCACGATGTCGGCATAGGAGAGACCCCTGACCAGGGCACGTTGGATAAACTCAGTTACGAACGCCTCACCATAGACCTCACGACCGGTGGACTTGGGTGGGCTCTTGGCAAAGTAGGGATCGCCCATCAAGGAGGTGAGCAACGCGCGGTCCACCGCTCCCGCTGCAGCTATCTGTCCCTCATCATCGTACCGAAGTTTCCCTTCACTGCCCCACCCGACCACCGCGTCGATGATCATGTTCCCTGGTCCGGTATCAAAGGCAAAGATCTCATCCGCTCCCCCGTCTCTGGCAAGAACAGTGACGTTTCCGATGCCACCGATGTTCTGCACCGCAACCCCCATGCCTTCTTGGGCAAAGAGGAGGTGGTCGATGTAGGGAGCCAGCGGGGCCCCCTGGCCGCCTACGGCCATGTCGGCACTGCGGAAATCACTGATGACCGGCAAGAGGGTAAGAGATGAGAGGACCTGGGGATTGGAGAGCTGGAGCGTTGCCGTGACCGGGGACGATCCGCCTGGAAGCGGGAAGGGGACGCCGGTGGGCTCATGCCAGACGGTCTGCCCATGCATGCCGACCACATCGATGGGAAATGGGGAGCGGGCCTTGAGTTCATTGACCACTACCGCATTCCAATGGGCAAGAGCGGCGTGTGCTGCGTTCACATCCCTGATATCCGCCTTGCCGGGGGTACAGAGATCGTTCACCCGCTCTCTCACCTCAGGGGAGTAGTCGAGTGTCTCCCGGTCCAGGACCCGGATTGCGGTGACCTGGCCTGCAGGGTCGCTGGTTATCTCGACCAGCACCCCGTCCACCCCATCGAGGGATGTGCCGCTCATCAAGCCGATGACATGGTGTACCCTCTTCGAGCGATATGCCTGGATATAGCTTGGTTTGGACATAGGCTGACCTCTTGAGTGCAGTATATGATACATTATTTCAAAAAGCAAACAAATCTGAAATATAATTTCTTTACAAAATTGGACACAAATGGTAGAGTGAAACAGAAGGTATAGGATGAAGGGAGGAAACTCGTGGCCCAAGAGAAGATTACCGAGAGCCTGCTGGAGACCATGACCACCGAACAGCGCAACGAACGCTCGACAAAGATTGATGAGGCCACGACGCTGGAAATCCTCGCGATCATGAACGGTGAGGACAAGACCGTCCCCTACGCCGTGGAGCGAGAGCTACCCACCATCGCCGCCCTCGTCGATGATATCGTCTCCTCCTTCA
>CALFMX010000068.1 GCA_937902565.1 uncultured Spirochaetales bacterium | reverse complement strand
CCATTGAACGAAACCCCGGTCGCGCCCGCTGCGTACCAGCAGGTGCTCGCCGCTGTCCTGCAGCACTTCTACAGGGACGAGCTCGACTTTGACAAGTATCGCGATATCTCCCCTGCCCGCGAGCGCAGCGGACGGGACGAGGATGGGATGACCCGCCTCTTCATCGCCCGGGGCCGGCGTGACGGATTGGACAAGCGCCTCCTGGTCGACTACCTCATCGAACGTGTCGGTGCCCATGACCGGGACATCCAGAACGTCTCGGTCCAGGATGAGTTCTCCTTCGTCACCGCCCCCACCAAGATTGCAGACCAGATCATGGAGACCTTCAACGCGATTGCCCCGAAGGACAAGCCGATCATCACCCGGGCCAAGCCGGACAACCCCAATGGCAAAAACCTCACCCGAGGTAGGCGTGACAACCGCAGGAACCGGTACGATGACCGTCGTGACCGCCCCTACAAGCAACAGGGAGGCAAGAACCGCTCCTCGTCCCGGCGCAAGTACCCGAACTATTGATGGTATAATTTACCATGTTGTTATGGTATAATCCCTCCTTGAATGACAAAAACTAGGACGGACCATGAAGCACTCTCTCCTCGACTATGTCGGTAGGCACGCCCGGCTGACACTGGTCGTTGTATTCGCGATCACCGCATTCTTTCTCTACCACGTATCGTTTCTGACCCTCGATGCCGACTACACAACCCTCATGGCGGACGTGAAGGCAGAGTCGACCTTCGAGGGGGGTGTGGGAAAGCCTGCCACAAAAGCCACCGCCGGTGACGACTCGCAGATACCTGAGACGATGAGCCTCACCACCAAAGCCCTGGGAGGCCATCTCGTCGCTGACAGCTCAGCGGTGACCCCGGTAGAAGAGAGCCCCTTCACCTCCTCCTACATGGTCATGGTGGAGAGCCCCACCCTCTACACCCCGGCAACCCTCTCCCTCATCGACGAGGTGATGAGCCGGTTGCCGGAGACCGGCTATGTAGGAGAGCCCTTCTCCGTCCTGGACTTCGTGACCCTGGAAAAACGTGGCACCCGGTTGCTCACAGTGCCCTTCTCGACTCCCAAGGAGCAGTACCGGTGGAGCGAGGATGATGTGGCCCTGCTCAGGAGCCGGATGGAGAGCGACCCCATCATCAAGGGGTACCTGGTCAGCAACGACCTCTCCAACATCCTCTTCGCCTTTGAATCCCTGCCATTGACGCAACAGCAAGAGGATGAGCTCTCCGAGCAGCTGGATGTGCTGCGCCAGGCTGGGGTCAATGTCTACATCAATGGCCTGTCAGTGGTGAACAACCGCCTGATGTACTTTCTCGGCCGCGACCTCTCGGTTCTGCTCACCCTCTGCTTCATCGCCATCCTGACGATCTACTACCTGAGCTTCAGGGCAAAACGCAGTGTACTGCTCCCCTTCTCCATGTCAGCCATCGGGATCATCTGGACCCTCGGGACGATGAGGTTGCTGGGCTACACGCTGAACATCATCAACATCATAACCCCGTGCATGGTACTCAACCTCGGCTCCTCCTACGCCATCCACGTCATCGGCGAGTACTACACCGACTACCCCCTGGGGCTAGGTGCCGTACAATCGACAAAGAAGATCCTGCGTACCATCGCCTTTGCCTGCATCACCACCGTCATCGGCTTTGCCAGCCTCCTCTTCTCCAAGACCGCGGCACTGCGCCACTTCGGTATCATCGTCGGGATCGGGGTCACCTACTGCGCCATCCTGGCCGCGACCTATCTGGTCGCCTTCCTCACCCTGGTCGTCCCCCCCAAGAAGAAGCAGATCACCACCTACAAGCAGGGGTACCTGGCACGGGCTGTGTTGGGTATAGAGCGCCTGGTCATGAAGTATTGGAAGGTATTTTGCCTCGTCTTCCTCCTGATCATCGGCGGGTACGCCCTTACCAAGAACCACATTCCCATCAACACCAACTACATGTCCTACATGCCGAAGCGTGATCCCTTCTATGTCAGCTCAAAGCACTTTGCCGTCCAGATGGGAGGCGAGACCCCGTACATCCTCACCATCGAGGCTCCGGAGGGGGAGGCACAGTTCTTCCTCCAGAGTGAGAACCTCGAACAGGTCCATGCATTTGAACAGGAGATCGCCAATCGCTGTGATGACATTACCCAGGTCCTCTCCTTCGCTTCCTATGTCAGCTTTGCCAATGAGGTCTACTCGGGAGAGGGGGGCATACCCAAGACATCGGGCCTATTGAACCTCCTCGGCAGGATGATCTTGTTGATCAGCCGGCAGAGCGAGCAATCGATCGGGGATATCATCAACGCCGATGGCTCGGCTCTGACCATCTACCTCCAGAACTATGATGCCGATGAGCAGGACCTCTCCTCCATCGGCAGTGCAAAGCGCATCGAGGAGACGGTCCTCTCCCTTCTGCCGCTCCTGCCGGCGGGCACGACCGTCACGATTGGCGGTGAGCCGCATATCAGCCTTCACTTCAGCGATACCCTGATGGCCGACCAGGAGCGCTCCACGTGGATCAGCTACGCCCTCGTCTTCCTGGCGGTACTCATCGCTTTCAAGTCCTTCTCCCTGGCTCTCTACTCGATCATCCCGGTCCTCTGTGGAGTCATGGCCAACTACGTCTTCATGTACCTGCTGAACATCCCCTTTGATATGATCACCGTCATCTTGTCTGCTGTGGCGGTCGGCGCTGGCATCGACTATGCCATCCACTTCCTCATCCGCTACAAGAACAAGATCGGCCTCGATGGGCGCACGGTGGAGGAGCTGCTCAGTGAAACGATCAAGGAGACCGGCAGGCCGATCATCCTCACCACCTTCTCGATCGTAGGGGGCATGCTCATGCTGCTCTTCGCCTCCTACACCCCGGTACGATACTTCGGCACCCTGATGTCCCTGGCCCTGATGGATTGTATGCTGGCAACCCTCTTCGTGATGCCCTCCATGATCATCCTGGTCAACAAGCTAGGCTCTAAGAAAAAGAGTAGGCCTTAAGAACGAGAAGTGTTTCGAGAGGAAGGAGTCGCTAGCCTGAGATCATGGTTCAATTTGATAGCTCATCCCCATTCTATAACGAATCAAAGATGTCTATCTCGATTAATGCAACCATGAATCAAACAGGCTCTCCTAGAAGAACAAGTCAAATCCAATGAAGAGCTCCCATTCAATATCACGTGCCTCGATCTCATCGAGAAGGAATGACCTGACGTCCGCCAGGTTGAACCCCAATGAACCCCGTATCGGGTAGCTGGGGAATCGCTTGAGAATCCCCCACCCCTCTATTCCCGCACTAGCGAGGATGGTCATTCCGCTCTCCTCACTCGAATTGGCAAATACACCGATATCGATGAAGGGGTTGATGTAGGAGCGGGCAAAGCCAAAGTTGATGAACTCCATGGTGAAGTTCAAATTCATGATACCCGCCCAATACGTGCTCCCCTCGGCAATCCCGTGGAACGGCGAGCTGGAGAGGAAGCCTCGAAGGTAGTCATCCATGACATTCTTGTCGCTCGAGGGAAGGAAGAGGTACGGTTGGTCTGGAGAGTAGAAGCCACTGAGACGGACGTTTGGGTTGAACCGCCCCGCGATGAACGGGAAGATTGTGGTACTTCCCTCGATAAACCAGTGCGTCTGGCCCTCATACTCCTCTTGGGGATACTGTTTGTAGGTATGGGAGACGTTGAAGAGCCACCCTTTCCTAAAATTACCTGTGTAGTTCAAGGAGGAGTAGTTGAGGGCATTGGTATAGGTCAGGGATGCTCGTACGGGATTGAGTGAGGCTTCATACTCGACCAAGCCCTTGACTGATGTACCCCAGGAGAACCCGAAGGGGAGGCGGAAGGAGGTGCCGACCGTAGAGGAGATATTGACAGTATCCATCGTCGTCTTGCCGACTGTATTGTATGTTTCAGCCCCCATATTGAATGTAATGGGTTGTTTGAAGAGACGGAGGTCATTCTGACTCATCTGGGTATAGGAGTACAAGGTCTTCATGGAATCACGAAGCTCCACCTTCGTATACAAGGTGTATAGGGCTCCATTCTGCTTGAAGGGACCGTAGCTCATGGAGCCGCCAACTGTTTTAGGGGCCAAAGCTGAGAGTTCATCGGGGACCTTGTAATCACCCCAGAAAGAGAAGCCGAGGTTGACACCCATCATACGAATCCCCGACAGCCCTACATCAAACCCAAAGGAGCCATTATTGTGGCTGCTCTTGACGTGGGTATAGTCAACGGCAAAGTTCAATACAATGGCGCCAAGGCGAAGATCTGACAAGGAGAGCTCTATGAAGTCCTTCCGGTTCTCCCACCCGGTAATCCCACCGGCGTTCTGTGCGACATAGCCGGTGAAGAGGAACTCCCCGAATGTGCCGAAGAAGTTGGTGTCCTTTGCCTTCACGCCCAGAAGAAGTCCCGTCTTGTCGTTGTCAAACTTCGGGTATGGGAGGGCAATGAAGGTTGATGCATCCTCAATGTAGAACGTCACCACATACTCAGCGATCCCTTTGGAGTATGACTCCAACTCGTAGGTATAATCGACAGAAATGAAGACCCGCTTATTGACCAGCAGTTGCTTTTTCCGGTCCAAGGCCTTCACCAGCGCCTCTTCATCCTTGAAGAGAGGATCGCCCCCGGAGGGGATTATCGCATTACGCAAGACGTACTTGGACGTCTTGCCTTCGACAACAAACTCATACTTGCTAATTTTAAAAGAAGTTACTTGATCGGTGGTAAGCAATACCTCACCGGAGGCGAAGAGAGAAGATGTTAGACAAACTAATAGTATTGCCAGCAACCATGGACGTGCTCTCTTCACCATTTACCTCTTAACAAGCTCATTAAACCTTGGTACAGCGTAATTGTAATAGTAATCAGTGTCAATAATAAACCACCCGGAGAGAGTGGCCTATTATTGTCGATACCCGCTGTATAGATAAACAGTGCACAAGAGAAAAAGATACATCAACGTTTACAATCCCCGATACTTCTTCACTCCATTGATCGCATAATTGGCAAAGTACCAGGCTGCTACAAACACATTCATGCCCCAAAACCTTCGGTAGACAATCGGGCCGTTCTTGGCAGCCTTCTGCTTCCTTCCACTGTGATTGCCCTCTGCCTCAATAGTAAATCTTCACACCAAACTGTAGGATATGCTTGATAGTGGGATCCTCCCAATCATGGAATGTTGTGTTCCTACCATCAAAAGCCGTAAGTTCGTATGGACGGGCCCAATCAACAATAACACGATAGGAGACGGAGAGGGTAATAGGCATATTGTCCAGCTTCTTGGAGGCGGCGAGCAGGACCGAGAGGGTGTGTTGGAAGGTATAGTTCCAGAAGTCCTTCTCAGGATAGCTGTCTGACTGCCCATAGTACATGAACTGCCAGATATCGAAGCCATACTGTCCACTTCTGGCTTGGTACTTCACCTCAGCCTGTGCATTCCAGCCCTTGGTAAAGCCCATATCCAAAGAGAGCAGGAACTCCTGGGAGTTTGGTTGAAGGGGGTAGCCAAGCAACTCTCCCTTGTTCACGTACATGGTCTCGGCGTAGGTTTCGTAGATATTATACTTGTCATCCACTTTCTTAATCTTTGTTCTCCCTGACTTGTCATACCACTCACTCGATGCAGAACCCACATCAATTACAGCCTCCGGATCAAAGCTACCCTCACTGACAGTAATCTTCCCGTCACTGAAAGTAGCCGTTTTCCCAGTATCGGTGGTAATGGTATCTCCTTCATTTCCTTCAATCGTCCCGGTATATTTCCATAACGGATAGTGACTATACACAAAGGGGTTGATATACGTCCATTGGGCTGTGAGGGTTGAGAAGGTCCCGATCGGAAGCGGTATGACGGCACCGAGCTGGAAGGCGAACATATTTCGTGGAGCCTTGAGCATGGCGATGGGGCTGCCAACCTTGCTCATCTCGTTCATCGCCATGCCTCCGTAGAGACGCACCTTGTTGGGCAGGGTGTAGGAGATGTCCAGGCCATCGAACATACTGTCGATGTCACCGGTGTTGTTCTGCACGAACATGAAGATCGAGAAGGGGTTGAGGTAGGCGAGTTCAAAGCGTTTCTGCCATACCACCGACTCATAGATGGCAAAGGTGAGGTTCTTTGTGACATCCAGCTCTACACGATGGGCACTGTAGTTGTTATTGAAACGGTAGTTGATCTTTGCTTCCTTGGAGCCTCCGGCGTAGTCGGAGGGGAAAGTGAACTCTTCGCCGTTGAATTTGCCTGTTGAGAACTTTCCAAGAGAGCCTTGGAGCACGGCATAGCGGAACCACGGAGTCGGGTTGAGCTGCAACTCTATGCCATCGAACTCCCTGGCTGTTGAGGAGACTATCAGATTGTTCAACCCGGGTCCCCAATCACGTTTGATGGAAGCCCAGCGGAGGGTTACATCCCCGCCAAAGAAGGTGGCTGTCACCTCTGGGTTCATGGTGAGGCCAAAGTAGAACCCTTCGAAGGGGATATTCCCCGGTGGATGTCCGCCGTGGAAGATATCGATATAGAACCCCTCTCCAGGAATGGTAAATTCATTGGCCAAAAATGGATGGGGATTGAGGTTGTCGAGGGTAAGGCCAAAATCCATGTTGAACGAAATATGGGCTCCGATATCCCCCTTGATGAAGGCCTTGATACCATTCCTGGTGTCGTACTCCTTGGCTTGCAAGATGTCCACGGTCTGCATGCTGTCAATCGTGATTCCGAACGCGGCTCCAAAGTTGCGTACGGGGTCTGATGAGCGAAGGTATCCGGTGGAGAGGAGATCCTTAACTCCACTTGATGCACTGCCATAGGTCGTTTCAAACGTTTCGATCAGCCGAGCTATCTCCTCCCCTTCCCCCGGTCTCAGGCGATCGGGACGACTCGCCATCTCTTTGAGCAGTTCAATCACCTTGCTCGCTGTATATGGCTTCACCGCTACAAGATTTTCATCATAGAGGCCTCGGATACGCCCAGCATCCAAGATTCGATACACATGGTGATCCACAGGAACGGAGAGATGGTTTGCAGCTGATATGGGAGAAAGGGCAACAAGCAACACGATGATCAGAAGAGAGATGATGGGCGTACGTTTCATATAAAAGTCCTATTATCTGATGGTATTGAGCTGTTCAACCAGCCAATTCTGGAGAGAGACGATACGGCGACGGAACGCCGATGGAAGGTCAACTGAGAGTCCAAGAGCGGAGACCACGGGATCCCGGCCCTCGACACTGGTGAGGGCGAAGAGCAAGAGCCCATCATCAAGCTGGTACGTCCCCATATTCATGGAGAGTTGCCCACTCTTGACTGCGGTGAAGAGGCCGAGCACTTTCATAGAGCTGATGTTCTTGATAGCCACAAAAATCTCTCGGTCACTGTTGGTGTAGGTGTGCTCGTAGCGGTTGCCTCCAAATGAGGTATCGCGCTGGTAGACATAACTATGGGCAGTTGCAGGGAACACCGTGGCTATGGGATCGGGGAGCATCTTGTTGAGATTCTTCGAATCCTCCATGTACGCTGAACGCTCGATCAGGAGCTTCTCCTTGTTCCCCGCTCGCCAGGAGATATAGGTGAGCCCCTCCTGGGTAGAGATTGCGCGGATCTTGTTGAAGATGGCGAGCTGGCGTTCGGGGCGGTCCATCGCTTTCAAAACCGGGGTATAGGGAATATAACTCACGGCCCCAAGAGCAAAGCCCTTCTCAATCCCTTCGGCCAGCAACGCTTGCGCTGCCGCTTCGGTCCCTTGGACAAAGTACTGGCTGATGGATTGCCCATCGATAGTGAGCCCATAGATCAACGCTCCGGTGGAGAGTTGAAGATATTGATCGTCACTGAGATTGGGCAGTGCATCCCTCAACTCGTTGGTCTGGGCAAACAGTGGTGCAGCTACCAAGCCACACAGAAGCACTACGAACGCAAGCGTCTTCGCTATGCAGCGGGGAGGACAATTAATATGCATTTTCATTGACAAAGCCCTTGAAAAAGGTAAATAACACAATCTTCAGATCGAAGAGAAGGCTCCAGTTCCTGATATAGTAGAGATCGAACTCAATACGACGCTCCAAGGAGGTGTTCCCCCTCCATCCGTTTACCTGGGCCCACCCCGAAATGCCAGCTTTGAAGCGATGGCGCAGTCGGTACCCCGGTATCTCATCATTGAATCGCTCCACTAGTTCGGGTCGCTCAGGCCGCGGGCCGACCAAGCTCATCGAACCACCAAGGACATTGAAGAGCTGAGGCAGCTCATCAATGCTGGTTTTTCTCATGAACTTGCCGATTTTCGTGACCCGGGGATCATCCTCTACCGTCCACCGTGCCGTGTCCCCTTCACTCATATCGGTACGCATTGTGCGGAACTTGTACATAGTGAAGATTTCCTCATCACGGGTTACGCGTTGTTGTTTGAAAATGACAGGTCCCGGCGAGGTAAGCTTGACAATCAAGGCGATGATAGCAAGGATGGGGGAGAGGATGAGCAGGCCACAGGAGCTGGCGATAATATCAAAGCTCCGCTTAACAATCCTCTGGAAGACTCCCATATCCGCGGCATTGAGCGTAAACATCGGAGTCCAGCGGAAATCTGAGATCTTGGTCCCGATATAGGATTCAGGGATATTGGGTAGCATTACAACCCTTTCATTCAACAGGTCCACTGCCTGTCCAATCATTGTCCGTTGTCGGTCTTGCTCAGCTGGGGGGTATCCTATAACCACCATATCGGGCGTATACTCCGCAACTACGTCTCGCAGGTGTGCACCTTCCAACTGCGCGGTCTGGCCTATCGGATTGCCCCCTCCATCATATTGACCCACAACAGTGATACCCTTCACGGTTTCGCTATACAGATTGCGTTCAAAATTTGCCAAGTTCTCTCCAAATCCTACCAATAGGATTTTTCGGGTGTACCTGCCCTTTACATACGCACGCTTTACATAGTTGGAGATTATGGTCCTTCCCACCACCAAGAATATTACTGAGAGGATTAAGTGCAAGCCTATGGCAATTCTTGTAATTTTCCCAAGGAACAAAAAATAGAGCATAACGACCAAGAGCAAGAACGCCTCAAATGTACTAACGACCATCGCTGTGGTCTCCTTGCGCCAAGAGTGTTCCAAGGTCTCTGTATACAAGCCATTCCTACTGATGAAAAAAATATTGAACACCACGACGACGACAGCCAATTCTACAAATAGGATGAAGGAGCTGTATGAGCCCGCTCCTGGGATGACATTGAATCGAAGATATCCAGCAAGAAGCCAGGATGCGGTGACAGCGATAATATCAGTCACCACCCTGAGTGCAAGTAATGAACGTTTGCCATGTTTCATACGTATCCACACCTCATAACACTACGCGAGTACTGCGCCAATGGTATCATACCTGAGAAGCTTGCGGAACTCTCTTTACTCGTAAATACCCCCATGGGAACTGCCGCTCATCCCCTACGCCACTTCGTATGGCACAGCCACCCCGATGTGCTCAGAATCGTTTCGAAACCCCAGCAGTAAACTGGAAATCGTGTACATGCGAGTGAGCACTCTTCGTAGGTGTATCATACATACGCTTCCCGATCCAGTCGATCTGGCCATATACGCAAAGCCCCTTGACCGGTGTCTGCCATCCCCCCGAAAGGGAGATGATCAGACGATCAGTGATAGTATCCCCATACGGCGGAGGGCCATTCACTATTGGGTCATTTCCATTGTCCACACCATCATGAAGCTCCGTATAGGTCATCTTCCCCTGGCGGTGGATGGTCACCGAACCGGCTACATCAAGCAGGTTGGGGATGTAGTAGCCGATGCTCGCTGCATAGACCAGACTGTCCGATCCCCAACGGTGGCCGAGATAGTCGATTTTGACAGCAGATGTGTCGTTTTGGTGTTTGATCAAATCGCGAGCGACAAGGAAGTCTATTTTCTGGCGCCGGTAGAAGGCGGGGTCTATCATGACAAACTCTGCTTGGGCGGTCCAATATCCCTTCTGTTGTGGCCACGAATAGGAGAGGTTGGCCAGACCAGCCATTGCATTGGCGGTGTTGGCTTTTTCAGAAGGCATTTGGAATTGGTCAAGGGCATACTGAATGTGCAAGGAAAGCCCCTTGGTGATAGCAAACTCCGCCTCCAGCGACGCGATGCGCTGAGAGATCGCCGGCTGGGTGGCATTGAGCTTTTCGGCCGCGGCGCGAAAGCCGCCCAGCGTGGCCACCCAGAAGAACGTCTCGATATTGCGCAGATCGATCATGGCACCGGCGTCCGGCTATGAAGCCGTCATCTTAGCCCCCGCAGGCTTTCAGCGGCCCGCGAACAGTTCCT
>CALFMX010000067.1 GCA_937902565.1 uncultured Spirochaetales bacterium | reverse complement strand
GACCTGAACCAATGTCGATTCTCGTCAATAAGAACACCAAGGTCCTCGTTCAGGGCCTGACCGGCAAGACCGGCACCTTCCACACCGAACAGGCGCTTGCTTACTACGGCACGCAGATGGTCGGCGGTATCCACCCGAAAAAGGGTGGCGAAACCTGGGAAGGTCAGAAGGGCGAAAAGCTTCCGATCTTCGCAACTGTTGCAGAAGCCAAGGAACGCACAGGTGCAGACGCATCGGTGATCTACGTTCCGCCAGCAGGCGCCGCCGATGCGATCATCGCGGCGAAGCGTGAGGAGCTCTTTGCCATCTGGGGGAACCTCCGGCTCAATGAGCTGAGTGACCAGATCAAGGGGTACTTCTCCTACACCCACAATACGACCCTCTTCTCCGGCTGGGTCCCGGCCGACCAGGCAGAGGCGGTGCGCGCCGCCATCTTCCAGGCCAGCGATGGGCAGTGCGTGATCGAGTGGACCGAGGCAGGGGAGGTGAGCCGAAGCGAGGTGCCGGTGGCCATCACCAGCCCCAAGGCGCTCAAGCCCTTCCAGAACATGGTCAACAACTACGCCACCCCCGAGTACGGCACCGTCAACCCGACGATCTTCGTCATGATCGCATACCTGGCGATGTTCGGCCTGATGTTCGGAGACCTTGGCCAGGGGCTTGTGCTCCTGCTCGCCGGTCTCCTCCTCTCCCGTTCCTACAAGAAGAATCCCCTCAAACCCGATGGGATGATCAACCGGAATGTGGCCAACCTGTTGGTCTACCTCGGCCTCTCGGCGATGTTCTTCGGCATCCTCTTCGGCTCGACCTTCGGCCTAGAGCTCTTCCCCGCCCTCTGGTTCCCCTTTGAGGCGGTGGTCGCCGGCCATGCGCCGGCGGGCTCCCTGATCACCGACGTCTACGGCATCCTGGGTCTGACCATCAAGTTCGGGATCATCGTCATCTACACCGGGCTGGTCATCAACTGGGTCAACCTTACCCGCAAGCGCGACTTCCTGACCCTGTTGCTCGACAAGAACGGCATCGTTGGGGGTACCCTCTTCGGCGTCGGACTCTACATGGGCTTCGGCTTTGTGGGCAGTGGCTACCACGCCTTCCCCTCCCAGCCCTGGATCGCCCCGGTCATCGTCATCTGCCTCGTCGGCCTCTTTGCCCGCCCCTTCATCCACGCCTTCAAGGAGGCGAAGGTGACCGGGACGCGGCCGGCCATCGGCGCCCTGATCATGGATGGGGTGATGGAGTGGCTCGTCGATGTCCTCGAGATCTTCACCGGCTACCTCTCCAACACCCTCTCCTTCATGCGTGTGGCCGGCCTGGGCATCGCCCACGCCAGCTTGATGGAGTCCTTCCGCCAGCTCTCGGGCCTCGCCGGTGGGGCCGGTGGGGTGGTGATCTTCATCATCGGGAACCTCTTGGTAATCGTATTGGAGGGCCTCAGCTCTGGAATCCAGTCGCTCAGGCTCAACTACTACGAGTTCTTCAGCAGATACTTTAGCGGCAAGGGGGTGGCCTACTCGCCAGTTGCGCTCACCACCTCTAGCCGAAAGCGATAGTGAAATTTTTTTAGGAGGGTCGACTATGACCAACATCGAGTTCAAGAGAAGAGTATCGATGACTCTCGTTGCAATGGCACTTGTGTTGTTTGCATCCGCCTTTGTCTTTGCTCCCCCGGCCTATGCAGCAACCACTGAGGCGGCACGCGGTGGGGTGGACTACAACCTCGCCCTGGTGTGTATCAGCGCGGCGCTGGCCTTTGCAGTCGGTGCACTTGCTGCTGGCATGGCCATCGGTAAGGTCGGAAGCGCGGCCATGGGTGCCATCAGCGAGCGGCCGGAGATTGCCAGCCAGGCGCTGATCTTCATCGCCCTTGCCGAGGGTCTGGTGGTCTTTGGATTCATCACCAGCCTCATGATTCTTGCAAAGGTCTAACGATGAAGTACTTTGTCATCGGCGACGAGGATACCGTCCTGGGTTTCTCCCTGGTCGGTGTCTTCGGTATGCAGGCGACAACGAGTGAACAAGCAATGCAGGCGTGGAACAAGGCGCTCGAGGATCCGGAGAATGGCATCATCATCATTACCGCTGATGTCGCCGCACTCATCAGGCCCCTCGTCGACCGATACCTCTTCAGTGAGTCGTTCCCGCTTGTCGTCGAGATCCCAAGCGCCCACTCAACGGATGGACCGCCGGACCTGAGAGGTCTGGTCAACCAGGCGATCGGGGTCTCCCTGTAGGAGGGTCCCATGGCAACCAGTGACAACCGTCTGCTCGATGGCATCATTGAGCAGGCTGACAAGAGCGCCCAGAAGAAGATCGAGGAGGCGAAGGCCTCCGCCTCCGTGATCCTCGCTGAGGCGGCAGAGCGCATAGAGGCGCAGAACGCCCTCCTTGAACGTGAGCTTGAGCAGAAGCTGAAGCTCATCTCCCTGCGCCTCGAGACCAACAAGGCGAGCGCCCGGAGGCGTGCGATCCTGGCAGAGGTCGACGATCGCTACCAGATGGTCATGGACCGTGTGGTGGAGCTCTTCGACGCCAAGCGCGTGTCTGCCCACCTGAGCCAGTGGATTGCCGAGGCGACGCTGGGCCTTGACCTCAGGGAGGCGAAGGTCTCCTCGAGCCGCAAGGCGCCGGTGAGCGAAGCCCACCTCAAGGAAGCAGCCAGGCTCATCAAGAACGCGACGGGAGCCGAGGTAACCCTCCACCTCGATTCCAAGCAGCTGCCGGGCCTCGGGGTGGTCGTCTCTTCGCTCGATGAGACGGTATCATTCAACAACCAGGTCGATATCCGCCTGAGGCGCTTCGACCGCGTCATCAGGACTATGATTCAGGAACACGCATGAAAGAGAGAATAATCGGACGAGTCAAACGGGTGAACGGACCGGTGCTCATCATCAAGGACATCAAGGATGCCATGATGATGGAGATGGTCAAGATCGGTGAGCAGCGCCTCGTCGGCGAGGTCGTCAAGCTCTACGACGGGCTTGCCACCGTCCAGGTCTACGAGGATGCCACCGCCCTCAAGCCCGGTGACAACGTCTACGGCACCGGCATGAGCCTCTCGGTCGAGCTCGGCCCCGGACTCATCGGCACCATCTATGACGGCATCCAGCGCCCGCTTGAACACCTCATGGAAGCCAGCGGCGCCTTCATCGCCCGCGGCCTCTCCTTCGACGCCATCGACCATACCAAGCTCTGGCACTTCACCCCCACGCTGCAGGTCGGCGATGCCGTGAAGGCGGGCACCATCATCGGCAACGTCGAGGAGACGAGCATGATCGTCCACCGCATCATGATCCCTCCCCACGTCGGGGAAGGGGTGATCGTCTCCATCGCCAAGGCCGGCGGCTACACCGTCGAGCAGACGATGGCCACTATCGCGCTT
>CALFMX010000066.1 GCA_937902565.1 uncultured Spirochaetales bacterium | reverse complement strand
CTTCATATTCAATCCCAAAATCACCGCAGAAACACGCAACGGGTTTTGGTGCTGTTCGCTGGGTGTCGGCCGGGAAGACAATTGAAATCAATGGATTTCAAATTGACGGTGGAATGCTGTATGTGGGGTCCAAAGTGACCGGTACCGCCGTCGACCCTTCGTTCATCAATATCAAACTCCCTGTATCTAATTTCACTGACTACACGGTGAGATTAACGAGCTATTGGCCGAGCTATTCTCAAATTTCATCAGATGCACGTGGGGCATATCTTGCATGGCTAGCTGATGGGAGAAAAGATCCCAGAGCTGATGTTGGATACGTGTTTCTTTTCTTTTATGGACTTGAACGAAGAGTCCTCGTCGATTACCAGGAAACCGGGATAGACGATACTGAACTAATCCAAATCAAGAGCGAAGTTAATCGGTTGTTTTCCATCTATGGCAGTCAATCTAACTCAGTTAAAGGATACTTCTCAAATTTCCTGAGTTTATTACTGTTGTTGGAAAGACGAAATTCAAAACTTTATGATTGGCCGATTCCTGAAAATCTCAAGGGCTATGATTTGCCATTCTATCTGAAAGCGTACCTAGGTCAGTGCTCAGTCGACGGAAAACCTCTCCCTGCGCAGGCAGCGTACCAGTGGGTCACCTATGATCCAACACTGTCGAAGAGGACCCCGGCACGTAGGTGTGAGGTGGAGCTTCAGCAGCTCTTTTTATTACGGTACGATGAAGCGTTTGGTAACGGGCTGCAGCTACCAGTGAACAAGAAAAAATTAAAGATATCGTACCACGCAGCATCAAGCCACATGTATGGTTTTACGTTGGATATTGATACGTATCAAGATTTACCAGATGTGACAGTGCCTACTTCGATCAGTGGCAAGCTGAAACAGATATTTGATAATTGTTCAGATGAACTCGATCGATATAGTCGATACCTTGGAAAAACGGGAAAGGAGCTTGGAGATAAAAAGTCGTTGGTTCTTTTGCCAACTGAACTGGTAGTCAAGTTGAGAAGAGATTTCTTGAAGACGATTCACGATCAACTGTCGTTAAATGATTCCATGACAACTCCAGTGTCTTTTTTGCTCAAGGAGATTCTGGACGAAGAGATGCCGACAAGAGAGGCTACCTGTGCCTTGGCAAAGGTGCTTGAGATGGATGGAATCAGCATGGAACCGGATGTGCTCGCTTATACGTATGAGCTGAAAAACGAAAATAAGGTCCTATTGTTTGTGAACAATGACAGAGCTCCCCAGGAACGTGACAATAGTACATACTTGCTCAATGTTATGATGGTTGAGCTCTCTTATGCCGTTGCACAGGCAGATGGCATAGTTGATGACAAAGAGATACAATCTATCCAACAATATCTGGATTCTTTGCAGCAGATCTCTTCGTATCATATGCTTCGTCTCCAAAAGCATCTGGAGTTCCTACAATATACTCCAGTCAGAGAATCTTCAATGAAGAAGAAACTAAAAGGCATCCCTTCAGCCGATCTGTCTGTTCTATTGGCTTCTGTCAATAATGTAGTCCTGGCTGATGGGATCATTGACCACGCTGAAATACAATTTTTGGAGAAGTTGTACCAGTATTTGGGTCTTGATTATTCACAGTTGTATCACCAACTACACAGCCCAAAGGCATTTGGTGCTACACAAATTCAAGATTCCGATCGTCCTCTTGATTATGAACGTGTCGCTTCATTGAAAATAGAATCCGCCGAAGTGTCGTCAATCCTATCCGAAATATTCTCATCTGATGAGGAAGATCCTCGACAGGCTGAACTGCCAATTGCAGATGAAGAGGAAGAGCAAGAAAACCCACTTGGATTGGATGATGAGCAGATGGAGTTCTTGGCGGGTCTCGTCTCAAAGACATCATGGTCAAGAGAAGAACTTCAAGAAATGGCAGGAAAGCATGGTATCATGTTGGACGGGACCCTTGAGCATGTTAATGAAAATAGCTTGGAGCTCTACGGAATACCGGTAACAGAAGGGGATGATCCAATTGAGATTCTTGAAGAATTTAGGGGGCGGACTGTATGGCAGTAAGACCAGAAATACGAAAAAAAGATCGAGATACAATTATTCAAGCTCTTCGGGCAGGGGTGGTCCCGAGAATTGGTCTCCATTTGATTCAGGTAGGAAGAAAGTTGGAAGTACAGGCCCTGCTTTCCGATATTGAGCGTATATCCGAGGGCGGAAGTACAATCCGGTTCATCATTGGTGAATATGGGTCGGGAAAAACCTTTTTTCTGAATCTGGTCAGGTCCATAGCAATGGAGAAGGGATTGGTGACCGCTTCTGCGGATCTGAACCCATCACGTAGGCTCTATTCGACCTCAGGACAAGCAAAATCTCTTTACATGGAGTTGGTCAGAAACTTGTCGACACGGACAAAACCTGATGGTGGGGCTCTAGTTGGGATTGTCGAAAAGTTCATCTCCAATACAAAGAAAGAGGCAAAGGGTAGTTCTGTTAGTGTTGAGGAGTTGATTCAGCAGAAATTGTATGAACTGACAGAACTTGTATGCGGTTTTGATTTTGCCCATGTGATCACTCAATATTACCAAGGCTTTGAAACTGGCAATGATGAGATGAAAAATAATGCAATCAAATGGCTACGGGGTGAATTCTCTACGAAAACAGATGCGAGAGCAGCCCTAGGTGTCCGAAATATTATTGATGATTCTACCTATTATGATCAGCTGAAACTGTTGGCCAAGTTTGTTCGACTTGCAGGGTATTCCGGATTATTGGTATGTATGGATGAAATGGTGAACATTTACAAGTTGGCCAACACCGTAGGAAGAAGCTCGAATTATGAGCAATTGCTGAGAATCCTGAACGACTGTCTCCAAGGAAATACTGAAGGTATCGGTTTTGTGTTTGGGGGAACTCCTGAATTCTATCTGGACACCAGGAGAGGTATGTTTAGTTATGATGCACTGAGGAGTAGATTAGCTCAAAATACATTTTCAAGTGACAAGTACAAAGATCTCAGCGGTCCAGTCATTCAACTGGAGAGCCTTACCCCAGAAGATTTGTTTGTACTGCTTTCCAACATCAATTATGTGTATGCGGGAGGAAAGAAGGAGAATGAACTTGTACCCGATGAAGCTCTTGATGTCTTTATGCAGTATTGTTCCAACCGATTGGGGAATAACTACTTCAGGACGCCTCGTACTACAATCACCGCGTTCATAAACATGTTGGCTATTCTTGAACAAAACGAGGATGCCAGATGGCAAGAGTTAATTGGTACGATTGAAATTGAACCAGATGTGCGCGGGGTGGAAGAAAGTTCAGGGCTTATCGAGGATGAATTGGTGTCCTTCCGATTATGAAGAATGACGCCTCTTCCAATTCATTTGAACTGCTCGATCCAAGAATCCAGCGATGGATTTGGGAGCATGAGTGGACTGAGCTGCGCAGTATTCAAGAAGGGGCAATTCCCCCGATCCTTTCACATGAAAAGGATGTAATCCTTTCATCAGGTACAGCGAGCGGGAAGACCGAGGCGGCATTCTTTCCGATTTTGACTCATATGCTGCAAAGGCCTGACTCTATTGGCCTCACTGTGTATATCAGCCCGTTGATTGCGTTGATCAATGACCAGTTCAATCGACTGGAGGATATGTGTGAAGAGCCTGAGATTCCTGTGTACGCATGGCATGGCGGTATCTCTGCATCAAAAAAGAGAAAATTCATCTCCAATCCAAAGGGGGTGCTGTTGATTACTCCAGAATCATTACAGGCATTCTTTTGTAATCATGGAGGGATGACTGAAATTGTTTTTTCCGAGACACAGTATATTGTTATCGATGAAATGCACTCTTTCATTGGTACTGAAAGAGGGAAACAGCTACAAACGCTCATGCACTTGCTGGAGTGTGCCGCCAAGAGAAAAATCCCAAGAATTGGTCTTTCTGCGACTCTTGGTGATATGGGGCTCGCCAGTGAGTATCTTCGCAAAGGATGTGATGTAGAGATAATCAACCCAGGTACCCCGATGCATCTTCAAATACTTCTGAAAGGGTTTGTGCAAACACAAAATGACGATAAAAATGATGAAAATGAGGATGAAACAGCGACAGTAAAGATAGCGAAATATTTATTTCCTATCCTTATCCAATCAAACAATCTTGTCTTTCCGAATAGCCGGGCAAAAGTTGAATATTACACAAAACTTTTCTCTGAGTTGTGTGAGGTCAACAAATGCACAAATGGGTTCTTTGCACATCATGGCAATCTAGCACATGGAATCCGTGAAGAGGCCGAACTAACAATCAAGCAATCAAATCACCCGACGACGATAGTGTGCACCAATACACTTGAGTTGGGAATTGATATTGGCTCTGTAGAAAGTATAGTACAGATAGGATCTCCACCGTCTGTGTCGAGT
>CALFMX010000065.1 GCA_937902565.1 uncultured Spirochaetales bacterium | reverse complement strand
GGAATCAAGGTCTAGCAAAAATTGATACTGGTTCATATGCAGGCTGCCTCCTGAAAGTATTTTTTATCTCTTAAATTATACCGGAATCCGCGGGCCGGAGAAAGCAAATTGTAAGAAACTACAGGTATTGACAGAAATTACATAAAACGTTTTTCCGAACGGCGCGCTTCTTGTTTTTTAAGGGGCGGTATGCTATAATATTATCAAATCTGTCGAACCCGGAGCGGGGCACCGGCGCGCTTTTCCGCGGGCGCCGGCGTTTGGAACCGGGCAGCGGAAAAAGGGGCGACCGGCCGCGGGTTGCGGGATGCCCGGCCTTACGGGGCTGAAAGACGAGAAGAAAGGCCATTGCGTCTGTGCAGGGGATTTTTGCTGCACGGGCGTTTTTTTCACGAAGGGGATTGCAGGTTTGGCTTTTGAGCATTATATTTATAAAAACCAGAAAAAATTCCGCTGCGGCTACACTACGGGAAGCTGTGCGGCGATCGCCGCCCGCGGCGCGGTGCGCCTGCTGCTGACCGGAAAAGCGGGCCCTTCGGAAACGATCGTCACGCCTTCGGGGGTCCGCGTCTGCGCGGAGCTTCTGGACTGCGCGCGCGGCGCGGATTTCGCGCAGTGCGCCGTCAGGAAGGACGGCGGGGACGACCCCGACGCGACGGATGGGGTCCTCGTTTACGCCAGGGCGGAAAAGGCCCCGGGCGCGGGCGTTTCGGTCGAGGGCGGGAAAGGCGTCGGCCGCGTGACGAAAAAGGGGCTTGACCAGCCCGTTGGGGCCGCCGCGATCAACCGCGTACCGCGCCGGATGATCCTTTTGGAAGCGGAACGGGCGGGCCGCGAATCCGGCTATCCGGGCGGCCTCCGCATCGTGATCTCCGTCCCGGAAGGAGAGAAGATCGCCGCGAAAACGTTCAATCCCCGCCTCGGCATCGAAGGGGGAATCTCCATTCTGGGGACGAGCGGGATCGTGGAGCCGATGAGCGAGCAGGCCATGGCGGACAGCATCCGGCTCGAGCTCAGCCGCCTGCGGGCCGACGGGCGCTCCGGCGCCGTCCTGACGCCGGGAAACTACGGGGCGGATTTTCTGAAAGAGCGGTTCGGCGCGCTTCTTCCCCTCACGGTCAAGTGCTCCAACTTTTTCGGGGCGACGCTCGATAACGCCGTGCAGCTCGGCTTTGAACGGATTCTGGTGGTGGGCCACATCGGAAAGCTCGTCAAGCTGGCCGCGGGCATCATGAACACCCACTCCCGCTGGGCCGACGCCCGCATGGAGATCCTGACGGCACACGCCGCGCTGTGCGGGGCGCCGCGCGCGGCCCTGCGGGAAGTGATGGATTCTGCGACCTGCGACGCCGCGCTGGAGGTTCTGGGCCGCGAGAGGCTTGTGCGCCCGGTGATGGAAAGCGTGATGGAAAAGATCGGCTTTCACCTTTCCCGGCGCGTCGGATGCGGCGTCCGGGCGGAAGCGGTGATGTTCAGCAACGGGTACGGTCTTCTGGGGGAAACCGCCGGGGCCGACGGCTTGATTCGGGAACTGACGGAGGAATCGTGATGGTTTATTTTGTGGGTGCCGGGCCGGGGGCGGCTGACCTGATTACCGTTCGCGGAAAAAAGCTGCTGGAGGGGGCGGACCTGATCGTTTACGCGGGCTCGCTGGTGAACCCCGAACTGCTGGACTTCGCCCGGCCGGGCTGCGTGAAGAAAAACAGCGCCGATATGACGCTGGAACAGGTGATCGAAGCGATGGTGCCGTTCGCGCGGCAGGGGAAGACGGTGGTCCGCCTGCACACGGGCGACCCGTCGGTTTTCGGGGCCATCCGCGAGCAGATGGACGCGCTGAAGAGCCGGGGCGTTCCGTTTCAGGTGGTGCCCGGCGTCAGCTCCTTCTGCGGAGCGGCGGCGACGCTCGGCGCGGAATACACGCTGCCGGGAGTCTCCCAGACCGTGATCCTCACCCGCCTTGCCGGCAGGAATCTGCAGGTACACCGCCTCCCTGCACAACATCAGTACCTGCTGGTCGTCCCAGCTGATGAGCACTTCATCACTGGCGAAATAGCGGGTCGTCACCGGAACCACAGGAGCGCTCCCGCCAGCGGAATACCGGCTCTCGATCAGCGAGGCCTGCTCGGCGGCCTTGATGTCCTTGTTCGGGGTGAAGTGGTCAGGCACGAGGGCGACCTTGTCCTGGTCAAAGACCGTCTCCTTGCCGAACTTGGCAAACTCATTGATGGCTACCGGCGCAGTGATGTCGTTTCCGAGCACCATATCCAGGTCGGCCATGACCAACTGGCCGGCACGCACGCTCTCAAGGCCTGCATGTGCTGCCAAGATTTTCTGTGACATAGTCATTCCCATGGGGCAACTCCTCTCTTACTCTTCGGACGGCTCGATGCCGTCGGCTATCAACTTATACTCGATGCTATCACTGAGGGCAAACCAACTCGCCTCGATGATGTCCCGGCTCACCCCGATCGTCGACCAGGTATTGATCCCATCGCTCGATTCGATGAGGACGCGGACCTTGCTCGCCGTCGCCCCGCCGCTGTCGAGCACCCGTACCTTGTAGTCGGTGAGGTGGACACTCTTTAGGCTTGGGTAGAACTGCTCCAATACCTTGCGCAACGCCTTGTCCAGGGCATTGACCGGCCCCTCCCCCTCGGCTGCCGTTATGGCGCTCTCTCCGGCGACCTTCACCTTCACCACCACCGCGTGGCTGGCGTCGCTGAGCAGGTCGACGTAGGGGCTCGAGCCGATGGTCTGGTAGTGCACCAGGGAGAAGTACGGCTTGTACATGTTCAGGTGGCGGCGGATGACCAGGTCAAAGGAGGATTCGGCCCCCTCGAACTGATACCCCTCCGCCTCCAGGCGCTTCAGCTCATCCATCAGGCTGACGGTCACCGGATCATCCTTGTCGAGGTGCGGGGCGATACGGGCGATGCGCCGGAGCATCAGGGCGCGGCCGGCGACTTCGCTCATCAACAGCCTCCGCTCATTGCCTACTGCCAGCGGGTCGATATGCTCAAAGGAGTGGGGGTTCTTCTGCACCCCGTCGATGTGCATCCCGCCCTTGTGGGCGAAGGCGCTCCGGCCGATGAACGGGGTCCGCCCGCTGATGCGCACGTTGCTGATCTCAGCCACCCGGCGGCTGATGCGCGTCAGCTGCTCAAGGCTCTCGCCATTGAGGCACCTGTGGCCCATCTTCGTCTCGAGGATGGCGATGATGGCACTGAGGTTTGCGTTGCCGCAACGCTCCCCGAAGCCGAGCAGCGTGCCCTGCACCTGTGTCGCCCCACCCTCCACCGCCGCAATCGAGGAGGCAACCCCACAGCCGATGTCATCGTGGGCGTGCACCCCGATCTCGACATCGGGGAAGAGGCGCTTCGTCTCCTCGGTGATCGCCCTGACCCGGCTCGGGAGCATCCCCCCGCGTGTCTCACAGAGGATGAGGGCCTTCGCCCCACCCCTCAGCGCGGCCCTGAGGGTCTCTGCTGCGTAGTCGGCATTCGCCTCCCACCCATCATAGTAGTGCTCGGCATCGAAGAAGACGGAGGAACCGCCCTCGGTGATGAAGCGCACCGACTCCTCGATCATCGTGAGGTTCTCTTCCAGCGTCGTGCGGATGATGTCGGTGACATGGAAGTCCCAGCTCTTGCCGAAGATCGAGACGACGGCGGTCCCCGCCCTGGCAAGGCTCTGCAGGTTTGCATCCTCGCTCGCCCGGATCAGCTTGCGCCTCGTCGAGCCAAAGGCCACGATCGTGGCGTGCTTGAGCTCGAGTTGCCGTGCCGCTTGGAAGAACTCCAGGTCCTTGGGGTTCGAGCCGGGGTTCCCCGCCTCGATATAGGAGACACCGAGGGTGTCGAGGGCCTGGACGATCTTCAGCTTGTCGGAGACCGAGAAGCTGATCCCCTCGCCCTGGCTGCCGTCGCGGAGGGTGGAATCGAAGATCGAGATCTCACGCATCCCCTCCCTCCTTCCTCTTGTCGGAGTGGGATGAGAGCATGTCGTTGGCAAAGTTCGGCACCGATGTCGGCTTGAGTGCGTCGCTGCGCGACAGGGATGCTTCATCGAGCATCCGGTTCACCGCTGCCAGGCAGCTGAGGATCGACGCCTCGATGACGTCGGTGGAGACGCCACGCCCTCGATAGATGCCGTGGCCGTCACTGATCTTTACAAAGACCTCCCCAAGGGCATCCCGGTGCTCGGTGACCGCCTGGAGGTTGTAGTCCTCAAGGCTGAAGGGGTGGCGGATGATCTTCTCCACTGCCCGGAGGCTGGCGTAGACGGGTCCGGTGCCGCGGGCGACCTCCTGGTACTTCTTCCCATCCTTCTTGAGGGTCACACAGGCGGTGGAGGTCATGAGGTTGCCGCTATTGACGACGAAGTTGTCCAGCTCCCAGACCACCGGCGAGGTCTGTGTGGTGGATTCGACCAAGGCCATGAGGTCACGGTCGCCGACGATCTTCTTGCGATCGGCGAGGTTCTTGAACTCGGCAAAGAGGCTCTTCACCTCCTCATCGGTGAGGGTGTAGCCCAACTCGACGAGCCGCTTGCCAAAGGCGTGCATGCCGCTGTGCTTGCCCAGCACGAAGCTGGTGTTCATCACCCCCACGCTCTCGGGGGTCATGATCTCATAGGTGAGGCTGTTGGCCATCATGCCGTGCTGGTGGATGCCGCTCTCGTGGGCAAAGGCGTTGGCCCCGACGATCGCCTTGCTGGGGTTGGGCTTGATACCGGTGATCTGGCCCAAAAGACGGGCACTCTTGCTGATCTCCTCGGTCTTCAGACCGTAGGTGAAGGGCAGCTCGTCGCCCCTGGTGCGGATGGCCATGACCACCTCTTCGATGGCTGCGTTGCCGGCCCGCTCCCCGATGCCGCAGAGGGTCCCCTCGATCTGGCGGGCCCCTGCCTTGAGGCCGGCCAGGCTGTTGGCGACCGCCAGGCCAAGGTCGTTGTGACAGTGGACAGCGATGATGACCTGGTCGATGTTGACCACTTTATTCATCACGGTGCCCACCATCCGCGTCATATCCTCGGGGATGGCGTACCCGACGGTGTCGGGGAGGTTGACGACGCTCGCACCCGCCTTGATCACCGCCTCCACCATCTGGCAGAGGAAGTCGAGGTCGGTGCGCGTCGCGTCCTCGGCGGAGAACTCGACTTCAGGGCAGAGTGAACGGGCGTAGGCGACCATCGCCGTTGCCTGCTCGAGGGCCCGCTCTCGGCTCATCTTCAGCTTGTACTCAAGGTGGAGGTCACTGGTGGCCAGGAAGGTGTGGATGCGCGGGCGTCGGGCCCCCTTCACCGCCTCCCAAGCCGCGTCGATATCCTTCTTGAGTGCACGAGAGAGGCTGGCCACCGCCGTCTCCTGCAACTCTCCGGCGATGGCCTTCACACTGGCAAAGTCCCCTTCGGATGCTATGGCAAAGCCAGCTTCCAGCACATCCACGCCGAGCGCCTCAAGCTGGAGGGCCATACGAACCTTCTCATCGAGGTTCATCGAATAGCCGGGAGCCTGCTCTCCGTCGCGCAGTGTAGTGTCAAAGATGTAGATTCTGTTGCTTTCCATAGTCATCCTCTCCTATCGGTGGGGTTATTATCGCTTGAGAAAACTCATCAGGGCGCGGAGCTTGGCGCCGGTCTTCTCCAACAGGCTCTCGCTCTCGATCCGCTTGCGGGCGTTGTAGTAGGGTCTGCCCACCTGGTTCTCCAAGAGCCAGTTGCGGGCGAAGGTGCCCTCCTGGATCTCGGTGAGGACCTTCCTCATCTCCGCCTTCGTCTCGTCGGTGATGATGCGGCTCCCGGTGACGTAGTCGCCATATTCGGCGGTATCGCTGATCGAGTAGCGCATGTAGGAGAGGCCTCCCTGGAAGATCAGGTCGACGATGAGCTTCATCTCGTGGCAGCACTCGAAGTACGCCATCTCCGGCTGATAGCCAGCCTCGACGAGGGTATCGAATCCCGCCTTGATCAAGGCGGTCACCCCACCGCAGAGGACTGCCTGCTCACCGAAGAGGTCGGTCTCCGTCTCCTCCTTGAAGCTCGTCTGGAAGATTCCGGCACGCCCGGCGCCCAGGCCCTTGGCATACGCGAGGGCGATCTCCTTGCTATCGCCGCTCGGGTCCTGGTGGACAGCGATCAGGGAGGGGACGCCCTTGCCCTCGACGAACTGGCTGCGCACCGTGTGGCCCGGTCCCTTGGGGGCGATCATGATGACGTTGACATCGGCGGGGGGGGTAATCTGGCCGAAGTGGATGTTGAAACCGTGGGCGAAGGCGAGGTAGGAGCCGCTCTTCAGGTTCGGTGCCACCCGCGCTTCTACATCCGTGGCCTGGGCAACATCGACTTCTACCTGGGTGCCTCG
>CALFMX010000064.1 GCA_937902565.1 uncultured Spirochaetales bacterium | reverse complement strand
CAACTACCTCAATGAGATTGGCGTCGGTGTCAGCGAGATGGTCAAGGAGCTCACCTTCCTGCAGGAGCAGTGCATCGACTGTGGTGCCTGTACTGCAGTCTGCTCCCCACGGGCCCTCAGCCTCAACTCGGAGGCGAAGCTCGTCTACGATGCAGCCCTCTGCGTCGTCTGTGGCCTCTGTGTGCAGGCATGCCCGCTGCGCCTATTCTCGGTCAGCGACGAACGGGGGGTATAGGTGTATCAGAGGCGGGACTATCGGGCCCATATGGGAGCGGGGCGTTTTACCTCCTTCTCCCTGGCTGTGGGGGAGAGCGACCTCTACGTCGGCTTCCGCGGCAGCGTTGAGCGCTCGGTGATCGAGCTGAGCACCCTCAGGCAACTTCGCCGTCTGCGCCAGGAGCTCCTGGACTACCCCGATCCCCGGCTCATGACCTCCCTCACCCCGCTCTTCCAGCATGAGGAACGCTCCCGCCTGATCGCTTCGATGCTCTCCAGTGCCGAGCAGGCCAACGTCGGCCCCATGGCAGCGGTCGCAGGGGCGATCGCCCAGGAGCTCGGACGCCACCTGCTGGCGACCCACACCCTCGAGGAGCTGGTCATCGAGAATGGCGGTGACCTCTTCTTGCACCTCTCAGAGCCCCTGCCGGTCAGGCTCCTTGCCCGGTCCAGCCCGTTCAGTGGTACCGTCGCCATCATGGGCGACGGGGAGCTGGGCATCGCCACCTCATCGGCGACAATGGGCCACTCCCTCTCCTTCGGGCGTGCCGATGCCGTGATGGTCGCTGCCCTCGATGCAGCCGTTGCCGACGCCCTGGCCACCTCCTACTGCAACCGTGTGCTGAGCGCAGAGGATGCCGAGCGCCTCTGCAGTGAGCTGGTGAAGGAGGAGGGGGTGGTCGGTGCCCTCATCGCCATCGGCGAGACGCTGGCTATCGGAGGACAGCTGGAGGTTCGAAGGCTATGACCGACTTCTCCGATGTGCTGAAATCCCGCATCCTCCTCCTCGATGGGGCGATGGGCACGATGATCCAGAGCTACCACCTCACCAAGGACGCATATCAGTGGCAGGGCATTGAGGCGGAGGGGTCGAGCGAGATCCTCAATATCACCAGGGGCGAGGTCATCGCCGAGATCCACCGCTCCTACATCGAAGCGGGGGCGGATATCATCGAGACCAATACCTTCTGTGCCAACTCCATCAACCTGCAGGAGTATGGCCTGGAGGAGCATGTGGCCCTGATCAACCGCCGCGCCTGCCAGATAGCACAAGCGGAGGCAGCGGGAAAAGCATACGTCGCCGGGGTCATGGGACCGACCTCCCACGCCCTCTCCCTTGCCAGCAGGCTGGAGGACCCGGCCTACCGTCGCTTCGATTTTGATGACTTTCACGCCTCCTACCTTGAGCAGGCCCGCCTGCTCGCTGAGGGTGGCGTCGACCTCTTCCTCATCGAGACCGTCTTCGACACCCTGGTGGCGAAGAGCGCCATCATCGCCTGTCTCGATGCCATGGAGGAGACAGGAAGAGCGATTCCCATCATGGTCAGCGTGACCTTCAGCGATGCAAGCAGGCGAACCCTCAGCGGCCAGAGCCTTGAGGCGTTTATTGAAACGATGGCCCCATTCCCTCTTTTGAGCCTTGGTTTGAACTGTTCAACGGGGCCAGAGGAGATGGTTGGCCTCATCGAGGAGCTTTCAGAGAAAAGCCCCTTCTTCGTCAGCGCCCACCCCAATGCCGGCTTTCCAGACAAGGAGGGGCACTACACCCTCACCCCGGACCAGATGGCAGAGGCCCTCAGGCCCCTGCTCGCTTCAGGGGCGCTCAACATAGTCGGCGGCTGCTGTGGAACCAATGCCGCCCACATCAAGGCGTTGAGGGAGGTGGTAGGGAGCAGCGGTGTGCCGCATCGGATCGCCGGCAGGCGGCAGCACTCCTTCACTGGCCTCGATACCGTCACCCTTGAGGAGGGGCGCCTCCTTTTGGTAGGGGAGCGTACGAATGTAGCGGGGTCTCGCAAGTTTGCCCGTCTCATCCGGCAGGAGAAGTGGGATGAGGCGCTCTACATCGCCCGAGAGCAGGTTGAGGCGGGATCGCACATGATCGACGTCTGCATGGACGCCTCGCTGTTGGATAGCAAAGCGTCCATGCGCTCCTTCTTGCGCCATATGGGAAGCGAGCCGGCAGTCAGCCGCGTGGCGACGATGATCGACTCCTCCGACTGGGCCACCATCGAGGTGGGTATGCGCGAAGTGCAGGGACGGGGGGTGGTCAATTCGATCAGCCTCAAGGAGGGGGAGGCGACCTTCCTCTCCCATGCCCGGGCGATCGCCCGCTTCGGCCACGCGATGGTGGTCATGCTCTTCGACGAGAGCGGCCAGGCGGAGAGCTTTGAGCGGAAGATGGAGGTGGCACGGCGCAGCTACTCGCTGCTCACCTCGGCCGGCATCCGGGACGAGGATATCATCTTCGATGCCAACGTCCTCTCCATTGCCACCGGGATCAGCGAACATGACGGCTACGCCCTCTCCTTCATCGAGGCGACGAGGGCGATCAAGAGGGAGTTTCCCAGGGTCTCCACCAGCGGTGGCATCTCCAACCTCTCCTTCTCCTTCAGGGGCAACGATGCCATCCGCAGCGCCATGCACGCGCGCTTCATCAAGCACGCCGCCCTCGACTTGGTGATCATCAATCCCGCCACCCTCATCGACCCCGATACCCTTGATGAGGCGACCATGGCCATCATCGACGATGCCCTGCTGCGTCCAAGCGAGGAGTCCTCTTCAGCACTCATCGCCCTGGCCTTGACGATGCAGGGCACTGAGACCGTCACGGCACAGACAGTGAAACGGCAGCTCAGCCGCGATCCCAGGACCCGCCTTACCGAAGCCATCCAGCATGGGGACCAACAGGGTATCGTTGAAGATCTGGCCCTGCTCGGTGACGAGAACCCCATCTCCTTGGTCGAGGGACCGCTCATGGATGGGATGCGCACAGTCGGTCGTCTCTTTGGGGAGGGCAAGCTCTTTTTGCCGCAGGTGGTCAAGAGTGCTCGGGTGATGAAGATTGCTGTTGATGCCCTCCATCCCCGTATAACAGCATATCTGGCACAGAATAGTGAAGGAACAGGGTATCAAAAGAAGCGAATAGCCGTCATGGCAACCGTCAAGGGGGATGTGCATGACATCGGCAAGAACATCGTCTCCCTGATCCTGGAGTGCAATGACTTCGAGGTCATCGACCTCGGTGTCATGGTCGAGGCAGAGACCATCCTTGAGGCGGCACAGCGCTACCAGGCCGATCTGGTGGGCCTCTCTGGCCTGATCACCCCATCGCTCAGGCAGATGGAGGAGGTCATCACGCGCTTTGAGGAGGCGGGGTGCACGATCCCGATCTTTGTGGGGGGAGCCACGACCAGCGAACTCCATACCGCCGTCAAGCTCGATCCTCTCTACAGCCGGTGCATCATCCAGACCCCCGACGCCTCGGCGATGGCCCTTGCGGCCAATCGTGTCCTGGGCGAGGAGGGAAGCCTCTACATCGGTGAGATCGAGGAGCGCTATCGCCTGCTCAGGGAGCAGCACCCCCGCACATCGGCAGAGGAGGAGGGCAGCTATGAGCGCTCGCTCTCCATGGGGAGGCAGCGCACCCTTGGTTCGGTTGCAGCTGACTATGGGGTGTGGACCGCCGAGGGGTTCTCGCTCCCTGACCTGGCAGCCGGGATCGGGTGGAAGCAGTACTGCAACGCCTGGAAGGTCCCCTTTGACAGCAGTGAGGCACAGGAGCTTGTCAGCGAAGCCAAGAAGCTGTTGATGCGCAGCGATGTAGTGGCCGCCTTTGAGGCGGGGAGCAGGGTTGTCTATGGCCTCTTCGAGGCTGAGAGTGACCGTTTCTCTGTCAGGGTAGGAGAGCGGCACTTCTACTTCCTTCGCAATGAGCGGACCGGGCAGTCGCTTGCCGACCACATCGCCCCATCCGATACCATCGGCCTCTTTGTCACCACCTCATCCCTCGCCCTCGCCCCCCTCATCGAGAGGGCCGAGCGCTCGGGCGAGATGCTGGAGTCCCTCTCGCTGCGCCTGCTGGCCGACCGGCTTGCCGAGGTGCTCTCCCGGGAGAGTGAAGCGCTCCTCAAGGCGAAGTGGGGCGTGGACCACCCGACCTGGATCCGTCCGGCCCCCGGCTACCCGATCTGGAGCGACCATAGCGAGAAGGAGACCCTCTTCGCCCTCCTCGGTGCCACCGAGGCGATCGGGGTCACCCTGACTGAAAGCTGGGCGATGGATCCCCCCTCCTCGGTCTGTGGCATGCTCCTCGGTGGAGAGGGCTTGTCATACCACACCGTGGGCAAGGTGTCGAGTGAGCAGCTGGCGATCTACGCAGCGGCAAAGGGCCTCGATCCCGGCGAGCTTGCCTCACGCCTCCAAGGTATGGGATACTGAGCCATGCGTGTAAGTGACATCCTGGCCCAGGCGAAGCGGCCCCTCTTTACCTTTGAACTGGTTCCTCCCCTGAAGGGAGGGAATGTCCAGACGATCCTGGAAGCGGTACGGGAGCTCAGCGAGTTCAGCCCGGCGTACATCAACGTGACCAACCACCAGGAGGAGGTCGTCTACATCGAACGCCCCGATGGCCTTCTTGAACGAAAGACCGTGCGCAAGCGGCCGGGGACCCTGGCCCTCTCCGCCCTGATCCAGTACACCTTCAATATCCCGGTGGTCACCCACCTCATCTGCGGTGGCTCGACTGCAGACCAGATCGAGAATGATCTGGTCGAGCTCCACTTCCTCGGCCTTGAGAACGTCTTGGCCCTGCGCGGCGATCCCCCCGCAGGGGTGAAGCGCTTTGTCCCCACCAGCGGTGGACACGCCTACTCCAGTGATCTTGTCGAGCAGATCGTCAATCTCAACGGGGGGATCTACCTCGACCCGATGTTGGAGAACGCCCAGAAGACCAACTTCTGCATCGGCGTTGCCGGCTACCCGGAAAAGCATGGGGAGGCGCCCAACCTCGAGCTCGACATCGCCATGCTCAAGAAGAAGGTCGATGCAGGGGCCCACTACATCGTCACGCAGATGTTCTTCGATAACCAGGTCTACTTCCGCTTTGTCGAGCAGTGCCGGGCAGCCGGCATCACCGTCCCGATCATCCCCGGGATCAAGCCGATCGGCAGCAGGCGGGACCTGGCGACCATCCCGCAGACCTTCCATGTCGACTTCCCCTCAGCACTGGTGGACCAGATCTCCAGGGCGAAGACGCTCGCCGAGATCCGTGAAGTGGGGGTTGAGTGGTGTATCCAGCAGACGAGGGAGCTGCTTGCCAGCGGGGTCGAGGGCGTCCACTTCTACACCCTGGGCAAGGCGGATAGTGTCGCCCGTGTGGTGAGGGCCTGCTACTAGCGGTGCGTCGTCACCCCGACCTTGGGACAGCGGTCATGTTCAGGGCACTTTGAACAGAAGGGGCTCACCGGACGGCAGATCACCTGGCCGAAGCGGACCAGGAGCTCATTGAGCGGAATCCAGAAGCGCCTCGGCATGATCTCCATCAAGGCAGCCTCACTCTCCTCAGGTGTCTTCGTCTCGATCCACCCCAGGCGGTTGGCGATTTGGTGGACGTGGCAGTCCACACAGATCGCCTCGATGCCAAACCCTAAATTCAATGTCAAGTTAGCAGTCTTCACCCCTACGCCGGGCAGGGCCATCAACTCCTCCCGTGTGGAGGGGACCGATGCGCCGTGGCGCTCGATGAGGATTTCGCTGATCAGGCGGATGTTGCGTGCCTTGGTCTTGTAGAAGCCCGCCGAATAGATCGCTGCTGCGATCTCCTCCTCGCTGAGGGCCACCATCTGGTAGGGGTCGCTGGCAAGATCAAAGAGGCGCCTGCTGGAGGCGAGGGTGACCTCGTCCTTGGTCCGCAGCGAGATGAGGGTGGAGAGGAGGACGTGGTAGGGATCCTGCCGCTCCTCGGCGATCAGGCTCACCGAAGGGAGGGTCCGCCGCTCTTGGGCAATCGAGGCCTGGAAGCGTTCAAAGAGTGCGTCCCAGTAGTGTTCATCCATCATGGTCCACCATCTACCATGAGGCGGGGTAAAAGGCAAGGTCTCTTGACCTTTTGTGTATGACTCTTTAGCGTTCGAATTATGATAGTCGTACTTAAGAAACAGATCAGCGATAAGCAAAAGAGTGCAATCCACACCTTCCTCACCGAGCGAGGGTACACAGTCAAGGAGATTGTCGGCAGCGAAGAGACGGTCTTCGGTGCGGTCGGCAGCTCATCGATCGACCTCAGGGAGGTCGAGATGATCGACGGGGTGGCCAGTGTCATCCCCATCTCCAAGCCCTTCAAGCTCGCCAGCCGGGAGCTGAAACGGGAGGATACCATCGTCTCCGTCGGCAATGTGAAGATTGGCGGCGGACGGATTGCCATCATCGCTGGCCCCTGTGCCGTCGAGAGCCGGGAGCAGATCATGGAGATCGCCTCCGTGGTCCGCGAGGCGGGGGCGGTAATCTTGCGCGGTGGCGCCTTCAAGCCCCGCACCAGTCCCTACTCCTTCCAGGGCCTCGGCGAGGAGGGGCTCAAGTACCTCAAGGAAGCGGGAGCGGCGTACGGCATGCCCATCACCAGCGAGGTGGTGAACCCCTCCGATGTCCCCTTGATGGCCCGCTACGTTGATATGTTCCAGATCGGGGCGCGCAACATGCAGAACTTCGAGCTGTTGAAGGCGGTCGGCAAGACCGGCATGCCGGTCCTGCTCAAGCGAGGCCTCTGTGCCACCATCGAGGAGTGGCTCATGGCCGCCGAGTACCTGATGGCGAGCGGCACCGACCAGGTGGTGCTCTGTGAGCGCGGGATCCGCACCTATGAGCGGGCCACCCGCAATACCCTCGATATCTCAGCCATCCCGGTGGTGCAGAAGATGACCCACCTGCCGGTGATCGGGGACCCCAGCCATGCAACCGGGCTGAGGGAGATGGTCAGCCCGATGAGCCTGGCCCTGGTGGCCAGCGGCGCCTCCGGCCTGATGGTCGAGGTGCACAACCATCCGGAGAAGGCGTTCAGCGATGGGCCGCAGTCCCTCTATCCTGCCCAGTTCGAGAAGCTGATGCGCGACCTGCAGGCCCTCAGCCAGGTCGTCGGCAAGTCCCTCGAGCGGATTCCCCGCATCACCCTGCCGACCAAGAGCACGGCGGAGGGGATCGGCCCGACCGTTGTCGACCACCTCGTCGTCTCCTTCCAGGGCGAACGCGGTGCCTATAGTGAGCTGGCCATCCGCCGCGCCTTTGGCGAGGAGTGTGATGTCCTGCCCTGCAAGACCTTTGCCGCCACCTTCGATGCAGTGCTTGAGGGGCGGGCCCTCTATGGGATGATCCCGGTCGAGAATACCCTCGGCGGTACCATCCTGGAGAACCTCGACCTCCTCGATCGCCACCGGGCCATCGAGGTGGTGGGAGAGCAGCAGATCAGGATCATCCATAACCTCATCGGCGTTCCCGGATCGAAAATCGAGGAGATCCGTGAGGTCTACTCACACCCCCAGGGTCTTGCCCAGTGCACCGACTATCTTGGCAGTACGCTCGCCCACGCCCAGGCGATCTCCTTCTTCGACACCGCCGGGGCGGTCGCCTACGTCAAGGAGACCGGGGATCGAACCAAGGCGGCTATCGCCGGCATCCCGGCAGCGAAGGTCTACGGGATGGAGGTCCTCGATGAGTCCATCGAGTCCAATCCCCGCAACTACACCCGCTTCTATATCATCAGCCGCGAGGAGAATGCCCGGGCGATCCGCAGCAGTGCCCCGGTCAACCGTGCCTCCCTCGTCTTTACCGTCTCCGATCGCCCTGGTTCGCTCTTCGAGGCGCTCCTGGTGCTGACCAAGCATGGGCTGAACATGAAGAAGCTGGAGAGCCGGCCCATAGCCGGAAAGCCGTGGGAGTACTCCTTCTTCGTTGAGACCGAGCTCGGCGACGAGGGAGCCTTCGAGGTCGCCTTCGCTGAGCTTGAGGAGATCTGCAAGTCGGTACGGGTCCTGGGGACCTACACCTCCACCCTCTGAGATGGCAACGGCGAGGCCCTTCCCCAAAAACCGTCTGGTCATGGGGATCCTGCTCGCCCGGAGGGCGTTGCTGGAGGGGCTTCTCCGTGAGCTTGAGGCCCTCTACGGGCCGATCTGTGAGGTGAGCCCCATACGGGTCTTCGAGGAGAGCGACTACTATGACACGGAGATGGGGAACAAGCCCCTACGCCTCTATGTCGCCTTCACCCATCTCGTTGACCCCTCCCGACTTGCGGCGATCAAGGGGGAGACCAATGCCCTGGAACTGCGTTTCCTCAACGCTGAGGGGGGCCGGGAGGTGAATCTGGACCCCGGCCTGCTCTCCCTGACCTCCCTGGTCCTGGCCACTGCCAAGGGTCGGACACACCGGATCGCCCTCGCTGACGGCATCTGGGCCGACCTCACCCTCATCTGGTCCAAGGGGCGCTTTGTCCCGCTTGATTGGACCTATGCCGACTATCGTGATGAGGGTGTGCGCTCGCTCTTTGGCGCATGGAGGGAAGCGCTGAAGCAGGGCGGGGGCTGACGCCCCTTAGGGGGTGTGAGATACATACTCCTCTGCCTATTGAGCCTCTCGCTTCTCGGCTGTGCGGCCAATCCACTCTCTGAAGTGGAGATCACCGTCACCATCACCGAATCCCATCCGTGGCGTGAGGTGGCCCACAAGCCCTTATGGAAGACCGTGGTCTACACCGATGGGGATCAGCTTGGGCGCATCCACCTCGAGGGGGATGAGAACAGTGTCACCCTGGCAGTGAAGCGCGACCGGTCCACCATCATCTGTGCCTACCCCCTCTCCTCCCTCGCCCCCTGGGGCGGCTACTACAGCCCGGGCTCGAAGAGAACGGTCTCACTGACCCAGGCTCAGGGGGAGTTGGCGCGTCTGCTTTTGGAGAGCTGGGCGCTGAACGAGCAGGCGTTCGAGACCCTCGACCTCGACCTGCTCTTCTCCTCTGTCCTTGACGCTACCCTCGTCGACCAGGACCAATTGCTCCTCTCGATCCTCGACGGGAGCCTGAGCCGGGAGTCGATCACCTACCAGCAGCCCCTTGCTGTGGTGCTCGCCGACATTCCCCAGGGGAGGTGGGTCAGCGAGTTGAGCGACGGCACCTCCTTCCACTTCCTGTGGGGTGATGAGATCCCGCTTACGGTGGGTGGCATCATCCAGCGCTGGATCAACCGGGAGCAGTCGCTGCTTTTGACCCTCTACGCGGACCTCGGGGCACGACGCTATACCACCACAGTCAGCACGGCACCGTGGTGGTGACTTCTTCACTTTAAGCCCAATTCTCTATAGAGTAGGGGTATGGAATCTATTAGAGAGCTCTATCGAATCGGACATGGTCCATCATCAAGCCACACGATGGGCCCACGCAACGCTGCCGAGCACTTTCTCGGCCTCTATCCAGCGTCAGCGGAGTATGAGGTGGCGCTCTACGGCAGCCTTGCCTCCACCGGCAAGGGACACCTCACCGATACGGCCATCAGGGAGGTCTTCTCCTCCCATGGCAAGGAGGTGGAGATCTACTGGTACCCTGACGAGGAGAAGGGCGGGCACCCCAACACCCTGGTCATCACGGAGAAGGACGGTGGAAACGGGCAAGCCTACTACAGTGTAGGGGGAGGCAAGATCGTCATCGAAGGAGAGGAGGAGGACCCGGCCTCCCACCCCTACCCCCCGCACTTCACCAAGATGAAACCGATCCTCGACTACTGCGCACGCGAGGGGATGCAGCTGTGGGAGTTTGTCCTCGAGCATGAGGGGGAGGGGATCATCCCCTACATCGAAGAGGTGTGGACCGTCATGCAGGAGGCGGTCACCCGCGGCCTCTGTGGAGAGGGGGTGCTCCCCGGCGGGCTGAAGCTTGCCCGCAAGGCGAGCCAGTACTACGCCAAGGCCCAGAACATGGGCCAGGTCGCCCTGCCGCTCTGCTATGCACTGGCTGTCAGTGAAGAGAATGCATCAGGTTCCAAGATTGTCACCGCCCCGACCTGTGGCGCCTCGGGGGTACTGCCCGGGGTGTTGTACTACTTTGCTGTCCATGAGAAGGTCGCCCGGGTCAAGATCATCCGGGCCCTCCTCACCGCAGGCCTCATCGGGACCCTGGTGAAGGCCAATGGCTCGATCAGCGGGGCGGAGGTCGGCTGCCAGGGAGAGGTGGGGGTCGCCTGCGCCATGGCGAGTGCAAGTGCTACCCAGCTTCTGGGAGGAACGATCTTCCAGGTTGAATACGCCGCCGAGATGGGCCTCGAGCACCACCTCGGCCTCACCTGCGACCCGATGCGGGGTCTGGTGCAGATCCCGTGCATCGAACGGAATGCGCTCGCTGCGATGCGCTCCCTTGACCATGCAACCTATGCACTGATGGGTGACGGGCGGCACAAAGTGAGTTTTGACAGTGTGGTGGATGTGATGATGGAGACCGGCCAAGCGTTGCCGTCGCTCTATCGTGAGACGTCAAAGGGAGGACTTGCCAAGATTATCGAGTCTTGACGAGAACAATACCGAGGAGTACTGTTTTTCAGCAATGGCAACACGGATGATAGCGAGCACACGTCTGCCCTCTCTCTCCCGAAAGCTCGGGACAGTGGCCTTTTGTTTGCTCATTCTATTGACTATACCAGCTGCTCCTCTCCTTGGAGCCATTGTTCTCCAATATACGCCCGTGGACGAAGGGGTCAGGTTGACCCATGTCTCCACTGATATTGATCGGCAGAATCCAAGAATCCCGGTCTGTAACCTTACCCTCTCCATCAAGAAGCCGGGCTTCGGCACGGTACAGCTTACCCACACCCCGCTCTTTGACGGGGTGCGCCTTGCCGGCTATGAACTGGTGTATGAGGATGGTGAGGTGATAACCCTCATCAGGCAGGAGGTCCTCTCTGACGAGATAACCCTGCCTGGCATCTGGGCCCAGATTACATCCCCGATTGATAACGAGAACTTCAACTCCACCATCACCATTCACATGACGGTGGAGCGATAGCTTATTTGACGACGATATTGACGAGCTTGTCGGTCACGACAATCTCGCGGACCACCGTCTTGCCTTCAATCCACTTCTGAACCTTCTCGTCGGCCTTGGCCAGTGCGAGCGCCTCATCCTTGGGGAGGCCCATCGGTGCCTCTACCTTGGAGCGGACCTTTCCGTTGACCTGGAAGACAAGGGTCGCGGTGCTGTCCACCGTCAGCGCCTCGTCCCAGGTCGGCCAGGTGGCCGTGGTGAGGGAGGAGGTGTGCCCCAGCTGCTGCCAGAGCTCTTCTGCCAAGTGGGGTACATAGGGTGCGAGCAGCAGTACCAGCGTCTCCCCAACCTGGCGATTGAGGTCCTCCTCCTTGTAGAGGTCGTTGACGAGGATCATCATCTGGGCGATGGCGGTGTTGAAGTCCAGGTTCCCGGTATCGACGCTGACCTTCTTGATGGTCTTGTGCACCGTCTTGAGCAGCTCGGGCGAGACCTCCCGGTCGTTGATCGTCCGTTCGGTGTAGAGGCGCCAGACACGGTCGAGGAAGCGGTAGACACCGACCAGACCGGCGGTCGACCACGGTTTCGAGACCTCGAGCGGTCCCATGAACATCTCATACATCCGCATCGAGTCGGCGCCGTATTCTTCAATGATCTCGTCGGGGTTGATGACGTTCTTCAAGCTCTTGCTCATCTTGGCGATGACCCGTTCAAGGGTGTCCCCGGTCTCCCGCTCGACAAAGGTGCCATCCTCCTTCTCGTCGACGAGGTCGGTGGGGACGAGGCTCTTGTCCGTGCGCTGGAAGGCGTATGAGGTGATCATCCCCTGGTTGACGAGGCGGGTGAAGGGCTCGCTGGTGGAGACCAGGCCCAGGTCATGGAGGACCTTGTGCCAGAAACGGGCGTAGAGGAGGTGGAGCACGGCGTGCTCGGCGCCGCCGACATAGAGGTCGACGGGCATCCAGTAGCGCTCCTTCTCCCTGGAGACGAACTCCTGCGTGTTGTGCGGGTCGATGTAGCGCAGGTAGTACCAGCACGAACCTGCCCACTGGGGCATCGTGTTGGTCTCCCGCTTGGCAGGCCCTCCGCAGACCGGACAGGTGGTGTTGACCCAGCTGTCGATCTTGGCAAGCGGGCTCTCCCCGGTGCCACTGGGCTCGTAGCTGGTCACCTCCGGCAGGAGGAGCGGCAGATCGCTCTCGTTCAGGGCGACCGTTCCGCAGGTGGGGCAGTGGACCAAGGGGATGGGCTCGCCCCAGTAGCGCTGGCGGCTGAAGATCCAGTCGCGCAGCTTGTAGTTGATCGCCGTCTTCCCGAGGTTCCGTTCCTCGAGCCAGGCGATCATCTTCTCGTTGGCTTCATCCTTTCCCAGACCGTCGAGGAAGCCGCTGTTGACGTGCACCCCGTCCTCGGTCCAGGCGGCTGTCTGGACGTCGATCTCGCTCTTGAGGACCTCGATGATCGGGAGACCGAACTTCTTGGCAAACTCCCAGTCACGCTCATCGTGGGCGGGAACCGCCATGATGGCTCCGGTGCCGTAGCTGATGAGCACGTAGTCGGCGATCCAGATGGGGATGCGCTCCCCGTTGACCGGGTTGATCGCATAGCTGCCGCTGAAGACGCCGGTCTTGTCTTTTGCAAGGTCGGTCCGCTCGAGGTCGCTCTTGTGGGCAACCTCATCGAGGTACGCCTCGACCCGCTCCTTGTTCTCGGCGGTGGTGAGCTGGCCCACCAAGGGGTGTTCGGGGGAGACGACCATGTAGGTTGCACCGAAGAGGGTATCGGCGCGGGTGGTGAAGACCTCCAGGCTCTCATCCAGGCCGTCGATGTGGAAGAGGACCGAGGCCCCTTCGCTGCGCCCGATCCAGTTCTTCTGCATCAACTTCACCGACTCGGGCCATTCGAGGCTGTCGAGGTCTTCGAGCAGGCGGTCGGCGTACTCGGTGATCTTGAGTACCCACTGGCGGATGTTGCGGCGCACAACGGCGGTGCCACAGCGCTCGCATCGACCCTCCTTGACCTCTTCGTTGGCCAGTCCGGTCTTGCAGTTGTCACACCAGTTGATGGGGGTGTTGGACTCATAGGCCAGGCCCTTGTTGAAGAGCTGGATGAAAATCCACTGGGTCCAGCGGTAGTAGTCGCTGGTATGGGTCGAGAGCTCGCGGCTCCAATCGTAGGAGAAACCCAGGCTCTTGATCTGCCGGCGGAAGTTCGCGATGTTGCGCTCGGTGGTGATCTTGGGGTGGGTCCCCGTCTGGATGGCGTAGTTTTCGGCAGGGAGGCCGAAGGAGTCGAAGCCCATCGGATGGAGGACGTTGTATCCGTTCATCCTCAGGTACCGGCAGTAGATGTCGGTGGCGGTGTAGCCCTCGGGGTGCCCGACGTGCAAACCGCTTCCCGATGGGTAGGGGAACATGTCCAGCACGTAGACACGCTTCTCTTTGGGGAACTTTTCATCTTCTGTTACGGCAAAGCTTTGGTTCTTCTCCCAATAGGCTTGCCACTTCTGTTCAATCTCTCTGAAGGGGTATTTGCTCATGGGAGCAATCATAGCGTTGGCACCAGTGAGAGTCAACGCTCAACGCGACGGGCTCTCCTCCCGTTCGGGGCGGAACTCCACCGCTTCCACCCTGTTGCCGGTCATCGAGGTGATGGTGAAGGTCCCGAGGTCGGTGGTCAGGATATCACCCTCCTCGGGGATGGCGCCGCTCTCCTCGAGCAGGTAGGCGGCG